>DYJU01000016.1 GCA_020722985.1 Candidatus Methylomirabilis sp. | reverse complement strand
CAACAAATACAAATACGCCAACAAATACACCGAGTGATACCTATACAGCAACATGGACACGGACAGAAACAAACACGGCGACAGAGACATGGACGCGGACAGACACAGCAACGCCAACAGAGACAAGGACAGTAACAGCAACAAGAACGCCGACAGATACAAAGACGCCAACTGATACTTATACAGCAACAAATACCCGAACATACACAAATACAGCAACTATAACAAATACCCCAACTGATACACGGACACTGACAAATACGGCAACTGAAACAATGACAATGACAGTATCACCAACAATAACCACAACTTCAACAATTACTCTTACTGCAACAATAACGCCAGAATATTTTCCATATATTCTTACAATAGAAATATACAATGCAGCAGGAGAAAAAATAGCATTGCTTACAAATGAAAAGATGTCAGGTTCAATAACAGATGTTAAGTTAATTGCAAATGGAAAAGAGGGTGGAGCATTTAATCCACGTGAAGGAAAATTGATAGTAAGAATAAGTGGAATACAGATAGAAAATCATATTGGTGAAGAATATGTTGATTTTTACTGGACAGGATTAAATAATAATGGGCAAAATATAGATCAGGGAGTATATTTTGTAAAAATAACTGGAAAAGATGCTTATGGATATGAAACCACACGCATATATGATATTCAGGTTTTAACATTAGAAGAATATGTGCAATTAAGTATTTATAACACTGCGGGTGAATTAGTAAAACGAATAACAAAATTAGAAGCAGCAGATTCTGTTGTAAATCTTGCCATTGATGACGTGATATTAATAGGTAAAGAAGAAGATATAGAATTTAATTATGGGAATGGTTCTGGAATAAAATGGGATGGCAAAAATGAATTTGGCAGGTTAGTGGACAGCGGAATTTACGAGATAAAAGTAGAAGTAAAAACAGCATCTGGATTTACAACCATAGCAACCAAAACAGTTTCTATAATAAATGCTGGGGAGAATGAAATATTAGGCGAAATAAAGATAATACCGAATCCGTATATAATTGATAAAATTTTGCCAGGGCAGATCAAGATAAAATGGCAGAAGGTAAGTAAAGGTAGAGTTGATGTAAAAGTATACAATGTTGCGGGTGAATTGATAAGGGTATTAAATGGAGAAATGGCGAATGGCGAAATTAACTGGGATATGAAAACCTCCACAGAGCAGAATGTGAGTACAGGAATTTATACCGTGATAATAGAAGGAAGGAATGAAATAACAGGTAAGATGCAAAGAGTAAATAAGAAATTAGTAATAGTAAGGAAAGTGGCAGAAGAATAGCAGGCGAACAGGAAAAAAGTTTTAACCCCTTTTTACCCCGTTTTTTAAAAAGAGACGGGGTTTTTAATTTTATCAGAGATATTATAATAGTTTAGCCACTAGTAGGACAAAATTTGTTTAGATATAAATATAATTTTTTTGCTTTGTCATTGCGAAATCAGGTGAATGATAACCTCCGTTTTCTATTCCCCAGTTTTTTGCGCTTGACAAAGCAATCTTGCTTTTTCTACCGCTTGCCTTTTAGTATTGTCTTCTTCCGTTTTCAACTGACAGATTGCTTCGTCATGCTCATACACCCTTATTTTCCCTTCTGCCCCCATCTCTCGGCTTCCTAAAAATGATAATGCCTGATGTTTCCTTATTATTAGCCATACTTTTTTAAGTTCACTTCTGGTGGCTGAAATATTACATTGGTTTTACTTCTGGTGGCTGAACTATTACGAAATATTTGACGTCTAATGTTTTAAAATAGAACACCTAATATATAAAAATAGTTTTATTTTAATACATCAATCATAAAAGACCTTTAAATTAAAGGATTTTTTATTGGTATGATTATTGCTTAGATAATATAAAAATTTATAAAAAAGGAGATGAAAATATGTCAAAAATAATAGGTATTGATTTAGGAACAACAAATTCATGTGTTGCTGTAATGGAAGGTAAAGAACCAAAAGTTATTGCTAATATTGAAGGGAACAGAACCACTCCATCAATTGTAGGTTTTTTAAAAACAGGAGAAAGGGTGGTTGGTATTTCTGCAAAAAGACAGGCAATCGCTAATCCAGAAAATACAGTTTTTTCTATTAAAAGGTTTATGGGGAGAAAGTATTCAGAGGTTAGCGAAGAAATAAAAAAAGTTCCTTATAAAGTAGTAGCAGCGGATAACGGAGATGCTCATGTTGAGACAAATGGAAAAAAGTATAGTCCGCCTGAGATTTCAGCAATGATATTGATGAAATTAAAAGCAGATGCGGAAAGTTATCTCGGCGAAAAAGTAACCCAGGCAGTTATAACAGTCCCTGCATATTTTAATGATTCGCAGAGACAGGCAACCAAGGATGCTGGGAAAATTGCAGGATTAGAAGTTTTAAGAATAATAAATGAACCTACAGCAGCATCACTTGCTTATGGGCTTGATAAGAAGAAAAATGAAAAAATAGCAGTTTATGATTTAGGCGGTGGAACTTTTGATATTTCAATCCTTGAGATAGGTGATGGAGTATTTGAAGTAAAGGCAACCAATGGGGACACGCATTTAGGTGGAGATGATTTTGACAGAAGAATAATGGACTGGTTAATAGACGAATTTAAAAAAGAAACAGGTATTGATTTAACTAAGGATAGAATGGTTTTACAAAGATTAAAAGAAGCCGCGGAAAAAGCAAAAATAGAGTTGTCAACAGTTACACAAACGGAAATAAATCTACCTTTTATAACTGCAGATGCAACAGGTCCAAAACATTTAATAAAAACTTTAACAAGGGTAAAATTAGAACAGATGGTTGCTGATTTGATTGATAGGACAATTGAACCGAGCAAGAAATGTCTTGCTGATGCAAATTTAAGAGCAGACCAGATTGATGAAGTGGTTCTTGTTGGTGGAATGACAAGAATGCCAGCAGTTGTAGAACTTGTAAAGAAATTTTTTGGCAAAGAACCGCATAAAGGCGTAAATCCTGATGAAGTTGTTGCAGTTGGTGCTGCCATACAGGCAGGCGTTTTACAGGGGGATGTAAAGGATATAGTTCTTTTAGATGTTACTCCGCTTTCGCTCGGGATTGAAACCTTAGGGGGAGTATTTACAAAACTTATTGAAAGAAATACAACGATCCCTACAAAAAAAAGCGAAATTTTTTCAACTGCTGCTGATAACCAGACAAGTGTTGAAATACATGTTTTGCAGGGTGAAAGAGAGATGGCACGCGATAATAAAACCATAGGGAGATTCCATCTTGATGGAATACCTCCGGCGCCAAGAGGTGTCCCACAGATTGAAGTAACTTTTGATATTGATGCAAATGGTATTTTAAATGTTACTGCAAAGGATTTGGCAACAGGAAAAGAACAGAAAATAACAATAACTGCATCATCAGGACTTACCAAAGAAGAAATTGAACAAAAGGTAAAAGAAGCAGAAAAATATAGAGAACAGGATAAAAAATTAAAAGAAGAAATTGAAATAAAAAATCAGGCAGATACGCTTGTATATAATGTTGAAAAGACTTTAAAAGAAGTTGGCGATAAAGTTACCCAGGATGAAAAAAAAGAACTGGAAGATTCAGCAAATAAATTAAAAGATTTATTAAAACGAAATGCGGATATTTCAGAAATAAAAAAGGCAACGGAAGAATTGACAGCCCAATGGCATAAAATAGCAACTAAAATGTATCAGGCAGCAGGTGGGCAGCAATCCTCTGGTAATCAAAATACTAAGACACAAAATTCAAATCAAAAGGATAATGTTGTTGATGCTGATTATGAAGTTGTTGATGATGAAAAAAAAGAAAAAAAATAAAATTTAAAGAAAGGAGGACTTAAGATTATGAAATTAAGACCGCTTGGAGACCACATCATTGTAAAGCCAATGGAAGAAGAAGAAGAAGTAAAAAAAGGAGGGATTATAATTCCTGACACAGCAAAAGAAAAACCACAGAGAGGTGAAGTTATTGCGGTAGGGCCTGGAAAAATTCTTGACAATGGTCAGAAAAAACAAATGGAAGTGAAAGTTGGAGATAAAATTATTCATCAGAAATATGGCGGAACAGAAATTAAAATTGATGATGTTGAGTATATAATAATGAACGAAGAAGATATACTGGCTGTTATTGAATAAATAAAAAAAGGAGGTTAGTAGAATATGGCAAAACAAATTTTATATGGTGAAGAAGCAAGAAAAACAATTCAAAGAGGCGTTGATAAATTAGCAAATGCGGTAAAAGTAACATTGGGACCGCGCGGGAGAAATGTAGTTTTAGATAAAAAATATGGTTCACCAACAATTATAAATGATGGTGTGACTATAGCAAAAGAAATAGAACTTGAAGATCCGTATGAAAATATGGGTGCCCAACTTGTAAAAGAAGTTGCATCAAAAACATCAGATATAGCAGGAGATGGAACAACAACAGCAACCATACTTGCGCAGGCAATTTATAATGAAGGGATGAAAAACATTACCGCTGGAACAAATCCAATGCCTGTGAAAAGAGGGATTGAAAAAGCAATTAATGCAATTGTTGAAAATTTAAAGAAAATATCAAAGCCAATAAAGGATAATAAAGAAATAGAACAGGTTGCAACAATCTCGGCAAATAACGACAGAGAAATAGGTGAAAAAATTGCAAAAGCAATGGAAAAAGTTGGTAAAGATGGAGTAATTACAGTTGAAGAAGCAAAGGGTATAGAAACAACTGTTGAATTTACAGAAGGGATGCAATTTGATCAGGGGTATATTTCACCATATTTTGTTACAAATTCCGATAAGATGATAGCAGAACTTGAAAATCCTTATATATTGATTCATGATAAAAAGATATCTTCAATGAAAGATTTACTTCCTATTTTGCAGGCTGTTGTAGAAAAAGGTAGGCCTATTTTAATTATTGCAGAGGATGTTGAAGGAGAAGCACTTGCGACTTTAGTTGTAAATAAATTAAAAGGAACATTTGGCTGTATTGCTATAAAAGCGCCTGGCTTTGGAGATAGGCGTAAAGCAATGCTGGAAGATATTGCTATTTTAACAGGTGGTCGCGTTATAAGCGAAGAAGTTGGTTTAAAACTTGAAAAAGCGCAAATTTCTGATCTGGGTGAAGCAAAAAAAGTAGTTGTTGATAAAGATAATACAACAATAGTTGAAGGTGCCGGAAAGAAAAAAGATATTGATGCAAGAATTTCACAAATAAAACTTCAGATAGAAGAAACAAAATCAGATTATGATAGAGAAAAACTTCAGGAACGTTTAGCAAAATTAGCTGGCGGAGTTGCTGTTATAAATGTAGGCGCTGCTACTGAAACTGAAATGAAAGAAAAGAAAGCGAGGGTAGAAGATGCATTACATGCAACGAGGGCAGCAACAGAAGAAGGCATAGTGCCAGGTGGAGGAGTTGCTTTATTGCGTTCAATAGAAGTTCTTGACAATTTAAAAGTCTCTGATGATGAAGAAATGATTGGTGTAAAAATAGTAAAAAAAGCTCTTGAAATGCCAATAAGACAGATAACATTCAATGCGGGAGTGGATGGATCTATTATTATTGAAAAAATATTAAAAGAAAAAGATTTTAATATGGGATTTGATGCAACTGATGGAAAGATAAAAGACCTTGTAAAAGAAGGAATTATTGATCCAACCAAAGTTACAAGGACAGCGCTTCAAAATTCAGCATCAATTGCAGCCCTGCTTTTAACCACAGAAACTCTTATTACTGATATACCTGAAAAAGAAAAAAATAATCCACCTATGCCGGGAGGCGGTATGGGCGGATACGGCGGCGGATACGATATGTAGTTTTGAATAAAAACCGGGACAGATTTTTTAATCTGCCCCGGTTTTAAGATAAAATTATGAGTTCATTGACACAATTTAAAAAATATATATAATTTATTTTTAATAAAAAATTTCAAGCGGATGTGATAAAAATGCCTATAAAGGATTATTATAAGATTTTAGGTGTTAATGAAAATGCAACAGAGGATGAAATAAAAAAAGCATTCAGGAAACTTGCAAAACAGTATCATCCTGATATGAAGCCCGGAGATAAATCAGCAGAATCAAAATTTAAAGAAATTAACGAAGCACATGAAGTTCTTTCAAATAAAGAAAAAAGAATGAAATACGACCAGATGCGAAAATATTCTTCTTCTGGTTTTGATTTTTCTTCTTCTGGCAAACGTCAGGGAACTACTTATGAAAGTAATTTTGATTTTTCTGATTTATTTTCAGATATATTTTCAGGTAGAAAAAAAACAGGATTTACGAGTGATATATCAAGTGTTTTTGATATGTTTTTTGATTTTGGTAGAGGAAAAAGCAGGACAGGGTTTTATGAAGATGAAGAAACTCAAAAAAATCTTGATATTATAACAAGGATAAATTTAAAATCAGAAATAGCAAAAAAAGGTGGCGAAATAATAATAAAGTTTCCTCGTGAGGAAAAATGCGACAGATGTTCAGGTTCAGGTTTTGAAAAAGTTTCTGATAATCAAATTTGTCCTATGTGTGGTGGCAGTGGAATGCTTCAATTTTCACAGGCAGGATTTATGATCAGCAAAACCTGTCCAAGATGCGGTGGCCGCGGCAAGGTAAGTATCCCCTGTAGAAATTGTGGAGGAAGTGGTCTGGAAACAAAAACCGTAAAAATAAGAGTAAAAATACCTGCAAATATAAAAAATAATACAAAACTAAGAATAAAAAACCAGGGGAATTCAGATATTTCTGGCAGGCGTGGAAACTTATATGTTATTGTGAATGTAAAATAAGTAAACATTTGGAAATCATATACGTCTAAAATTAATTAAATTTTAATGGAGGGTAAAATGATAGAACTTAAAAATGTAACAAAACGTTTTGGTAATAAAATAGCGGTTGATTCAATTTCTTTTAAAGTGGAAAAAGGTGATATTATAGGATTTTTAGGTCCAAATGCTGCTGGAAAAACAACAACGATGAGAATAATAACAGGATTTTTCCCGCCAACAGAAGGCAGTGTGAAAATTGCAGGTTATGATATTGCAAAAGACCCATTACTAACAAAAGAAAAAATAGGGTATATGCCAGAAAATGTTCCTCTTTATAAAGAATTAACGGTTTATTCTTATTTAAAATTTATAGCAGAAATAAAAGGTGTTCCAAAATCAAAAATAGAAAGCCGAATTGAAAAAGCAATGGAAGAAGTTGGGATCACAAAAGTAAAAAATACAATAATAGGAAAATTATCCAAAGGGTTCAGGCAGCGAGTAGGGTTAGCTCAGGCAATTATAAATGACCCGGAAATTTTAATCCTGGATGAACCTACAGTCGGACTTGATCCTGTTCAGATAATAGAAATAAGAAATTTAATAAAAAATATGAAAGGCGAAAGAACAATAATTTTAAGCACGCATATATTGCCAGAAGTCAGTATGACCTGTGATAAAGTTATTATAATTAATGAAGGCAAAATAATCACGCAGGAGGAAGTAAAAAATTTAACAAAAACATCCCAGAAAGGCGCTAAAATTTATTTAGAAGTAGAAGCGCCAAAGACGCAGTTTATAAATGAAATAAATAAAATAAAAGGTGTTAGTGAAACTCAGGAGGTTAATAAGATTGAGGAAGGAATTTATTCTTATTCTCTGTCAATAGAAGATTCTAAAAATATAAAAGATATAGTTAATAAAATAGTAAAAAATGATTGGGGACTTTTAGAATTAAGAAAACAGCAGGTGACATTAGAAGATGTATTCCTTAAACTTGTTACAAAGGAGGAATTATAATATGGATTTTCAGAAATTTTTGGCGCTTTATAAAAAAGAGTGGAAAACATTTTTTTCATTGCCAATTGCTTATGCGATTTTAATAGTTTTTATTGTGTTAAGCGGATATTTTTTTACAAGTATTGCGAATTACTATGCCATGGTTTCAATGCGTAGTATGAACCAGTATTACAGAAATATGATAGATCTTAATATTATAGATGGTATTTTCAGACCTTATTTTCATAATATGGTTGTTATTCTGTTGCTTGTTATTCCTTTGATTACAATGCGGGTTTTTGCAGAAGAAAAAAAGGATGGGACAGCAGAACTTTTATTCACATATCCTGTAAAAGATACAATAATAGTCCTTGCAAAATATTTAGTTTCAATGACTATTTTTGGATTGATGCTTACAGGAACTTTATCTTCAATGATAATTTTACGTATAATTACAGTGTATGATATTATGCCTGTGCTGGCTGGATTTTTAGGTCTTATTTTAATTGCAGGTTCATTTATTATGCTCGGTATTTTTATATCAAGTTTAACAGAAAGCCAGATAGTTGCAGCTGTTATTTCTTTTGGTGTTTTACTTTTATTTTTTGTAATATCCTGGGGCTCTCAGAGTGTTGGACCAACTTTTGGAAAAATTTTACAGGAACTTTCAATAATTGAGCATTTTGATGGTTTTTCCAAGGGCTTAATTGATACTTCGGATGTTATTTATTATATAAATTTTACTGTTCTATTTTTCTTTTTAACATTAAGAATATTAGAATCCAAGCAATGGAGGGGCTGATTATGAAAAACGAAAATATTTTTAAAATAGTTTTATCTTCAGGGATTGGACTTTTTGTTATTGGTTGCTTAATTGCTGCTATTGCAGGTGAATTCAATGCTGCATCAATAATTTTTCTTGTTTTAGGTTTTATTTTATTGTTTTATGTTTCATTTGAAAAAAAGGATTTTTTAAAACAGATAATTTCTAATAGAGCAACGAGATATGGTTTTAATGCATTTATTTATTCATTGTTATTTATAGGTATAATAGCGTTTATTCAGACTATTTTCACAATACATACGTTTCAGTTAGATCTTACAAAAAATAAAAAATATTCTTTATCTGACCAGACAAAAAAAGTGTTACAGAATTTAAAAAATAATATAGATATTTATTATTTCTATTCTGTTCAGACAAGAAATATCCAGATAGAAGATACATTAAGCCAATATGAAAAGTTGAATCCAAAAATAAAATTTCAGGCAGTTGATGCTGACAGGAATCCGGCGATTGCAAAAAAATTAAATATAAATAAATATGGCACTATTGCTTTAAATAGAAAAGATAATGATGCAGTTGAAAGGGTGGATGAACCTACTGAACAGGCAGTAACAAATGCATTGATACGCATTATTAAAGAAACAAAGAAAAAGTTATATTTTACAAAAGGGCATGGAGAACCATCAATAGATGCTCCACAGAATGAAAAAACAGGATTAAGTGTAGTAAAAAAAGAAATTTCAAATGAAAATTATGAAGTTGCTGATATAGAACTTTTTAATTCTGCATCTGTTCCACAGGATTGTTCTATACTTATCATTGCTGGTCCGCAGGTTGATATTTTTGATATTGAAGTAAAACACATAAAAAAATATCTAAGTAAAGGTGGAAAATTAATTGTTTTATATCCGCCATTTGTAAAATTGCCAAAATTAGAATCTATTTTAAAAGAAATTGGAATAGAACCAGTTAATGATGTAATAGTTGATAAATTCAGTAGAATGTTAGGTGGTGATTTTTTAATGCCTATCATTTCCCAGTATGAAAGTCATGACATAACAAAATCATTTAATGTCGCATCATTTTTTCCTTTAAGCAGGTCATTTGAGTTAAAAAAAGATATATCAGGAATTACATCACAGGTTATAGCAAAAACAAATCCAGGAAGTTGGGGCGAAACAGATTTAGAAGGTGTTAAAAAAGGACAGGCTGGATTTAATGATAAATTGGATAAACCTTCACCTTTAAATGTTATGGTAATTAGTAATATTGATAATTCAATATTTAAAATAGATTCTGATGGAACAACAGCCACATCAAAGGCAAAAGTGATTGCTTTTGGAAGTTCTGAGTTTATAAATAATACGTATCTTTCAGTTTCTGGAAATAGGGATCTGTTTTTAAATACAATAAGTTTTCTCGCTGAACAGGGTGAACTTATTTCAATAAGAGCAAAGGATAAATCATTTGAACCTTTATTTTTATCAAAAGTTCAGGGCAGGATGTTGTTTATTATACCAACGATATTATTACCACTTTTAGTTTTAGCAATAGGTATAATGGTTTTTATAAAAAGGAAAATAAGTTATTAGATAATTTTAAAAGATCTATGAAAAAAAATACAAAGAAGAAATTAAAAGTAATAAATTTATTATAGGTAAAAATCGCTTAAAAAGTTTGACATAATTAGTTATTAAGAAAGGAGAAAAGTTATGAAGACAAAACAGATATTTATAACTTTTTTAATATTTTTATTTTTATTAGGTTATTATTATATATTTGAAGTTAAAAAGAAAAAAGAAGATATAATAAAAAAAGAAAAGGAAGAAAAAATTTTTCCTGATTTAAAAAAAGAAAATATTACGGAAATCTTTATAAAAAACGAAAATGGAAAATTTTTATTTAAAAAAGTTGGTGCTGACTGGGAACTTTTTGAACCAATACATGATTTAGCCGATAATTCAGCAATTGATAGCATTGCAAATGCTTATATAAATAGAAAAATGGTCCAGAAGATAGAAAAAGCAAATTTGCAGGATTTTGGCCTTACCAATACGGCGTCTGTGATAGAAACTGAAATAAAAACATCGGATGGAAAATTTTTAAAATTAAATATAGGCGATAAAAACCCGACAGGGAATTATGTCTATATTATAAAGCCTGAAATGCCAGAAATAGTGTATATAACCGATTCTGATATAAGAACATGGTGTGAAAAAAAACTTTTTGATTATAGATACAGGTATATTGTTAAATTTGATGAAAATAAAATCACCAAAATTGAGGTTAATATAAAAGACAAGGGAAAAAATTATATTATTGAGAAAAAAGATGATGGATGGCATATAATAAAACCCTTTAAGGACATAGCAAAAAAGGAAAAAGTCACATCACTTATCAGTTCGTTTAAAACAACAATGGGAAAAAGCATGGAGAAACCCACAGATGAAAATTTAAAAAAATACGGTCTTGCTTCACCTTTTGAATATATAAAATTTTATGAAGGTGATAAAGAACATATTATTTATATAGGGAAATATTTTAAAGATAAATATTCCTATTATATAAAGACCAATAGGATAAAAGAAATTATGGAGATGCCAGATTATGTTTATACAAATTTAACAAAAGCCGAAGATATAAGGAATAAACAGATAATTATTTTTGAATCGCAACAGGTGAAGAAAATAGAAATTAAATCAGGTGATAAACTAATAGTTGCAGAAAAAATAAAAGATAAAAAAGGAGTTGAAAACTGGGAATATAAACACACTAAAAATATTAATAAAGAAGAAAAGAAAAAATTATCAATGTGGACAGTAAGTTCTGAAATATTCAATGCGGATTTTAAAGAGAGAATAAAAGTGGATGAAAAAATAAATGAAAAAGAAAAATACGGACTGGAAAAAGATGATAGATATATAAGATTGTTTGATGGCAACAATAATATAATTGGGACTGTATTTATAGGTAAAAAAATAGAAGGGAAAGAAGAAATCTATGTTAAAGTTCCAGAAAGAAAAGAAATTTATATTATAGAAGCAAGGCATATAAGTAATGTGTCTTTGCCTGGAATTGAAATTAAATGAAAAATTATAAATTGTGATTTATGATTTAGTTTTTTGTTATTAAAATAAAATTAAAAAGGAGATGTTAAATATGAAAAGATTAATGTTATATACTCTAATTTGTTTATTTATTTCATTTTATTCTTTAGCAGAGGTTAAATTTATACCGGCAAGTTTCAAAGAAATTGCAGATAAAGTAAAACCATCAGTTGTAAATATTTCCACTGTTCAGGTATTAAAACGTAACGTAGATCCTTTTTATGATCAATTTTTTGATGATGATATTCTGGAAAGATTTTTTGGTATTCCAAAGGGAACCTTTAAGAGAAGGAGTTTAGGAAGTGGTTTTATAGTTGACAAAAAAGGATATATTATGACAAACAGTCATGTTGTTGAAGAAGCGGATGAAATTACAGTTAAATTATATAACCAAAAAGAATATAAAGCAAAAATAGTAGGTATAGACAAAGAAACTGATGTGGCTGTTATTAAAATTAATAGTGTGGATGGGTTAATTCCTGCTTCTTTAGGTAATTCTGATAAAATAGATGTTGGTGACTGGGCCATAGCAATTGGTAGCCCTTTTGGTCTGGAACAATCAGTAACACAGGGAATAATAAGCGCAAAAGGCAGGATAATAGGTGCAGGGACTTATGATAATTTTTTACAAACAGATGCGGCAATAAATCCAGGAAATTCAGGCGGACCACTTGTCAACCTTTCTGGAGAAGTAATTGGAATAAATACTGCTATAACTTCTCGTTCAGGAGGATATGAAGGTGTCGGTTTTGCTATACCTGTTAATATGGCAAAAAAAGTTTATAGTGACATAGTAACAAAAGGTAAAGTTGTCCGTGGCTGGCTTGGAGTCGGTATTCAGGAATTAACCCCTGAACTTTCTAAACATTTTAAAGTAAAAGAAGGAGTTTTAATATCTCAGGTATTTAAAGGTAGCCCTGCTGAAAAAGGTGGTATAAAAAGAGGAGATGTTATAGTGGAATTTGACGGCAAAAAAGTTATTAATTACAGGGAATTACAAAACATAGTTGCACAGACCCCAGTAAACAAAAAGGTAAAAGTTAAAGTAATAAGAGAAGGTAAAGAAAAATATCTAGAAGTTATAACAGGCGAAAGAAATATTGAAAAGGTATATGCTCCTGCCGAGACAGAACAGGGAGAAAATGATATTGGTATAATTGTTGGAAATTTAGATGAAACATATTCAAAAGTAACTACCGGTGTTGTTGTATTAAATGTAATACCTGGTAGCCCAGCGGATGATAATGGAATAATGCGTGGGGACATAATTCATGAGATAAATAGTGAAAGTGTAAAAAATGTTGATGATTTTAATAAGATAATTTCAAAATTAAAAAAAGGAAATGATGTTGTTCTTTTAATAGAACGTTCAGATGCAATGATATATGTTGCGTTTAAGATAAGATAAAAAAATAATTTTGACGTTTTGCTGAGTCAGGCGAAAGTTAAAAGGTTATAGGGGGCAGAAGTTATCATCCGTCTGACATTTAGAAGGTAGAGACGCCCATCCCTGGGCGTCTATAACCGGAGAATAGAAGATAAAGGGGCTTGTTCGCATGACTTTAAAATGACAAAGAATAGTTGTCATTCTTAGGAAGCCGAAAGAGGAGTATAGAGGGGAAAATAAGGGTATATGAGCCAGATTAAGCAATTTGGCAGTTGAAAGCGAAATAAGACAAGTAGAGAAGGCAATAGGTGATACTATTACCTAAGGAAGTTCCTTCTCCCCAGAGGGGAGAAGGATAGGATGAGGGGGTTTGTTGTTGAGGTTGGTATACGGCAGGAAATAATAAAGAGGGTGTTCTGGAAAAGATACTTAACGAGAGCAATACCCCATCACCTTTGCCCTCCACCTTAGGGGAGAGGAGAAAAAGGATAGGATGAAGGAAAAATTATTGTAAAAGTTTAACAACTGATGGTGTCATTTTGGTGGAAGACGAAAAATGGTATAGAAAGAAAAATCAAGGGGAATATGAGCATAACGAAGCAATCTGGCAGGTTGAAAAAATAAATCTCACTTGCCTGGTGAATTAAATACTTTAATTATTACTATATTTTTAACTTCTTTAAGTGTCCGACAGGTCTATCCTTATTCCCAAGTATTTTAAAATTTTTATTGACAAATCAAAGAATTTATAATATAAATTCCCACAAACAATTATAGAGGGTTTTTATGAGAATAATATTTAAAATTTATAAAAGTTTTTTTATATTGATTTTGGTATTAATTGTATTATATGAGAATATTTTATCCCTTGATATTAAAGCAGAATTGGAAAAACTCTATTCGGTAGAAAATAATTTTATTATTAAAAAACATATAAAATTAGCCCAACAATATTTTGAAAAAAATTATCATAAAAGTTTTTTAGAGGAAATCCGGGTAATTATTCAATTAAAAAAAGAAAATACGGAAATTTTAAATCAAATAATAGCAGAAGTAAAGGGAGAGCAAATAACAAATAATTCCGTGGAAAATTCAGAAACCAATTTAATTATGAATAGGTTTGAAAAGGCAAATAAATATTATAAAGAAAGTAAATTATTAAATGCTTTAGCAGAACTTCAGGATATTTTAAAACTTGATAAAGAAAATAAAACTGCAAGCCAGATGATAAAAGAAATCAGTAATGAGGAGTTTTTATTTGATGATACAAAACCATTTCAGAGTTTAGTAAAGGAATTATATGAAAAAGGAATGGCTTTTTATAGAAAAGGTTTATATAAAGAGGCAATTGAAAAATTTGAAAAAGCAAAAGATCTTGACGCCGCTAACAATCAGGTTAAAAAATTTTTAAATTTGTCTCAAGAAAAATTGTTAAGTATAAAGGATAAAGAAGATGAGGATAGGTTAATAGAACAGGCAGATAAAGCCAGGACAGACGGCGAGATAAAAAAAGCGAGAAGTTTATATGAAAAGGTTTATATCAATAATAAGAACAATAAACATGCCGAATTTTATGTAAATGAATTTAACAGGATAAGCAATGAACTTTTTGAAAAAGCTAAAGCATTAAAAGAAGAAAATAAAATGAGAGAATCTTATGAAAAAATAAAAGAAGCATTAGAATTTAATGAGAAGAATATTTCCGCAAAAGATATGGAAAAAGAGTTAAAAATTAAACTTGCGATATTCAATGAAAAGGAAAAAACTCAAAAGAAAGTCAATCAACTTTATAACAAAGGAGTTGCCTGTTTTGAAAAAGGCGATTATGAAAGTGCATGCAAATACTGGGATGAAGTCTTAAAAATCAACCCGGATGATGAGCAAGCAAAGAAAAATATAGAAATTGCAAAAGCAAAATTAGAAGAGGCAAAAATACATAAACAGGAAAAAATAAAAAAGTTAATTGCTGATGCTGAAACATTAATAAATCAGGGATTACTTGAAAAAGCGAAAAGTAAATACGAATATATTTTACGGCTTGATGCTGAAAATACAGAAGCAAAAACAGGCATAAAAAAAATAGAAGAATTAAATACAATAAAAGTTGGTGAAAAAATTGATAAGAGGTAAAAAGGCACAGGCGATTGTTGAATATATATTAATAGTTTTTTTTATATTTATTTTAAGTTTATTGATGAGTAAATTTTTCGCACTTTTATTTGCTAATTTTTTAAAAAATTTCTTATTTATAATTTCTTTACCAATACCATAAAAAAGGAGGTGCTTAAAATGAAAAAAGTTTTAAGAGGTAGAAGGGCGCAAGGGCTTGTTGAGTATATACTTATCATTGCTCTTATTGCTATTTTGGTTATTGGCGGATTAAAATTATTTGGCGGAAATGTAAAGAAGTCATTTAAAGATGCCGCTGATACCATAAACTCAGAAGTCCAGGACAGTATAGATAAAAAAGATGACTTAAATGATGAATAAAAATTTTAAAATTTATGGATTTAAAATAAGGAAAACAAAAGCACAGAGCATGGTGGAATTTTCTTTAATTTTACCAATTTTTCTTTTGTTTTCCTTAGGACTTATACAATTTTCTTTTATTATAATAAATACTTTTCTTGTAAAATATACTGCTTATATTGTGGGCAGGGTTGCTGTTTCATATTATTATAGCGATGAAAAAATAGAAAATGCAAAACAGGCAGATAATATAATGAAACTTATTCTATCAATTATCAATTCAAAAGAAACATTTTCTCTGGAAACAGGAAAAAATATTTTATTTAATTTTATTTTAGAAAAAATAGAAAAAAGCGAAGTTGAAATAGAACAGGTTGATGTAGAAGGTTCAAAAGAAAAATTTATTAATGTTAAAGTAAAATATTATATGCCACTTAAAGTTCCTTTTGTGAATAAAATTTTTGGATTTTTTAATAAGGAAGAAGATGTTGATTATTTTAAAAAATTTATTTTGGTTAAATTAAATAATCCTTATTATCTTATAAAATCTAATGCGATAATGAGGTGCCCTTTTAATGAAGAAGAGTAAAAAAATAACTGGCAAAAATAAAGGACAGATACTTATTATGGCTATATTTGTTTTTATTATAATTTTTATGATTACTTTTTTAGTTATTGAAACAGGTAATCTGATTTACAAAAAAATTCACATGCAGAATATTTGCGATTCCGCGGCCTTAGAAGGTGGTTTATGGTATTCAAGGATATTAAATATAGCTTCATTAAGTAATAAAGGACTTGCAGGTGCGTATGCTGTTACAGCAGTAACTCTTGGTGCGTGTAAAACAACAATTGATGCAGTCCAGGGGATACAGGATTTTATCATGGGTATTTCGCCTTATTTTATATTCGGAATGGTTTTATTAAATGGATATGAAAATAAAGTATTAAGTGTGCCTTTATTTAATAAAGAAGTGGGCGAAAGTGACTCGTCAGAATCTAATAATTCTTTTTCCTTTCCCGGGCTTTCTTCTGTTCTGCCTGATATTTTAGAAAAAATAGATTTTAATAATGATTTTTTAAATAATATTAAAAATTTTTCAAGTTCTTCATCAGAAAATGATTATTCCATAATCCCGAATCTAAATTTAAGGAGGCAGACAGCAACAGAAATTTTAGAAACAGAAGTTAAATACTATTACAAAAATAAAGACAAAAAAATATATGTTGATTCTTCTAATGTTTTCTATAATTCAAAGGCAAGGAGATGGCAGATGATAATGGCTGTTATGACAGAAAATGGAAATAGAAGATATTTTGTAACACGCGAAGTTGTGAATAAGTATGGGTTTTCAACTGAGAAAGGCAATTTGAAAACTTTTATTGAAGAAAAAGGAGAACATTGTATCTGGGTCGCAAGTTTAAAGTGGGGAAATGAGTTTTTAGTTGCAAAGAATCTTTTTAAAGATGAAAAGAAAAAAGAAATAAAACCAAATAATTTTTTTCTGACAGTGTCAAAAGTTGTAATAGATGGTGGTTCTTTGGATGTTAAGGATTTGAATGGTGCAAAATATTCCCCGCGAATTGAAAGGGCAGGGTTGCCTGTTGATACAGGGATGTTTGACGAAAAAGTATTCAGTAAATTTTTATTACATTAAAATGAAAAGAAAAAATAAAGCACAGGCATTAGCAGAGTTTGTGATTTTAATTCCAATTCTTCTGGTCTTTTTTATTGGAATATGGCAGTTCGCTGAAATTTTTATAACAAAAATAAAAATTGCAATTTTAGAAAGAGAAATAATGATGTATATAACTTCTGATATAGATGAAGAAGAAAATGTTAACGAATTTGTTGAAAATTATTCTAAAATTTTAGGCTTAAAATATGAAAATTTAGATATTAAATATAAAAGTTTTTTAGGAGATAATTTAAAAGGAAATTTCCTGATAAATGTTTTTAATAAATTTATAAGCATCAGGGTTATTATATCTTATAAGGAAAAACTCCTGCCTTTATTTTCTTTAATTACAGGTAAAAAACAAATTAAATTAACCACCGACCTTCATACAGCACATGGTGGAAGTTTTAATTTAACACTTGATAATATGATAACAAAATTAGTTCAAATTTTTGATGTGAGGAAAGATGATGAAAAAAACAATTAAATTTAATAAAATTTATATATTTTTAATTTTTATTTCTATTTTTCCCTCCTGCATGTTTGCGTTTATTTATGATGATATGGTTAATATAAATAACTTTGATGGATTTAAAATTTCAGGGAATTTAAATTTTAGTGAATTTTTAGTAAATGGTAAAAAAGTAAATATGAAAAATTTTTTAACTGATTCTCATCAGGGAGATGTTATTGGTTATTATCAAAATTATGCTAAAGAAAAAAAATTAAAAATAATTGATAATAAAAATATAAAAATGTTAGCATTTTTATTATTAAATAACAGAGAAGAATTTTTTAATCCTGATTTTGATTATTTATTCTATATTGATAAAAATAAAACTGGTAATCTGGTTGCTGCTTCAACGAATTCTGATAGAACAAATGTTGTTATTATGAAAATTCCAGCAAATATAGATGAAAAGATAAATATAAAGAAGATTAAAAAATTAAAATTGCCTGATGAGTTAACGGAAATTTTATATGTCAACTTTCCGGGATTAAAAAGTAAATATAATTTTTTTTATCACGGCGTTTTTGATACGCGGGAATTTGATTTTGCTTCAGAAAAGTGGTTGAAAAATCTTAAAAATGAAAAATGGCAGATAACAAAATTAAATAATGACAATAAAAGCGATTATAAATTTTTATTTATAAAAAAAGACAATGATGAATACTTTGTGTTTTTTTCAATAATTAAAGATAAACTTTATTTTAGTATAATAGGATAAAATAAAAAATAAGGAGAAAAAGATGAACTTAAAAGAAATGAAAACCGAAACAAAGTTACTTTTGCTTTCTTTAATTTCAGGAATTTTTGCTGCACTGCTTACCTATCTTTTTATTAATGAAAAAGAAAAATTTATTATGCAAAAAATTGAACCAGTAAAAGTGATAGTTGCTGCTAAATATATACCTGCCTGGTCAGAAATTACAGAAGAGATGATAGATTTTGCTAATATGCCTAAAAAATGGGTAACCGAAGCACATCTTAAAGAACCTAAAAAAGTATTAAAAAAAGTTGCCATAGGTCCTTTTATAAAAGGAGAACCGATACTTATTAATAAAATAACAGAAAGGAGTTCTGAATTAAATACTGCAATTCCATTGGGCTTGCGGGCTGTAAGTATAGGTGTTGATGATGTAACAGGTGTAAGTTATATGATAAGGCCAGGTGATTTTGTTGATTTGATATTAACTTATGAAGATGTTCATGAAAAAAAATTATGCACGGCAACCATTTTGCAGGTAGTTAAAGTAATAGCTGTCGGAAATAATTTTAAAATGTCTGGTAAAGAAAGTATTTATTCTACTGTGACCTTTGCTGTAAATCCAGAGGAAGCAGAAATAATTACTTTTGCGCGGCAAAAAGGGAAAATTAGTTTAGCTTTAAGACCAATAGGCGATAGAACAATAGAAAAAATAAAGCAGGTTTCCTTTAATGATATTTTAAATCAGATAAAAAAGACAGAAAAAGGAGAAGAAGAAAGATTAATAATACAAAAAAGAGAGGAATTTTGATAATTTTGAATAATAAAAGTGGATTGTTACGAGGCAATAATTTTTTACTATCCTTCTTTGCAAATCATGAACAAGTGGAAATTTTGTTTTATAAATTCCTATTTTATTCTAATAGTTCAGCCAGCAGAAGTCCACTTGTAAAAGTGTGGTTACTATAAAGAAAATACATGGCTTTGTCATTCTCGGGAAAACCGAAAGGAAAGTTAAGAGGAAAAAATAAGAGTAATATGAATCTGACGAAGTAATCTCGTAGTTAAAAAACGAAAGAAGACAAGATAAAAAGGCGATCGGTAATAAAAGCAAGATTGCTTTGTTAAGTGAATAATAGAAAATAGAGTTAATCATTCGCCTGACTTTAAAATGACAAAATAAAAAAATTTATTTATGGAGCAATTTTGCTTTACCAGTGGTTAAAATATTACAAAAAGAAATTCCTTCTCCCCAGAGGGGAGAAGGATAGGATGAGGGGGTTTTTTGTTACGGTTGCTGGACAGCAGGAAATAATAAAGAGCAGATGCTGGGAAAAATACTTAACGAGAGCAATACCCTCTCACCCTTGCCCTCTCCCCCAGGGGGAGAGGGAAAAAGGGAAATAAGGGCGGACGAGCCAGACGAAGCAATTTTACAGTTGAAAAACGAAAGAAGACAATACGAGAAAGCATCCGGAGATAAAAGTTAGATTGGGTTTCCCCCAGTGTTTTTCTTAGAAAGACGCTTAGGGATGGGCGTCTTTACCTTGATTTTTTTAATATCCACCAAGTTTTTCCTTATCTCCTAAAAACCCATCTTCTTTCTTGACTTTTGGGGATTATAATAATATAATCAAAACATTTAATATTATAAATGGAGTGTTTTTATGGAGAAGAAAGAAGTAAAAGTAGGTTTAATTGGACTTGGAACAATTGGAACAGGTGTTTATAAATTATTTAAAAATTCAGGTGAAATTATAAATAATAAAGCCGGGTTTAGACTCACACTTGCTAAAATTTGCGATATAAAGAAAGAAAGATTCAAAAAATTAAAAGTTAGTCCTCGGATAGCAACAACAGATATTAAGGATATTATTGAAAATAAAGATATTGATATAGTTATTGAACTTATTGGCGGATTACATCCTGCCTATGATTTTATTATCAAAGCAATGAAAAATAAAAAGCATATAGTTACCGCTAATAAAGCAATGCTTTCTAAATACTGGCAAAATGTAATAAAGACTGCAGATGAAAACAATGTATGGCTTTTTGCAGAAGGTGCAGTGGGTGGTGGAATACCGGTTATAAGAGCGTTAGAAGAAGGCTTATGTGCAAATAGAATACAGCAAATAACAGGAATATTAAATGGAACCACAAATTACATTCTTACTAAAATGTCAAAGGAAGGCAAAAATTTTTCTGATGTTTTAAAAGAAGCTCAGGAAAAAGGATTCGCAGAAGCAGATCCAACCCTTGACATATCAGGACTGGATGCAATGCATAAGATAATTTTACTTTCAAATATTGCTTTCTCAACTATAATAAATGAAAAAAGCGTTTATGTTGAAGGCATAAAAAATACCAATTTGCTTGATATAAAATTTGGTGAAGACCTTGGATATGTGATGAAACTACTTGCAATAGCAGAGAAAAAGGAAGGGAAAATAAATGTTCGTGTTCACCCCGCTTTTATCCCAAAAGATAAGTTAATAGCATCTGTAAGTTACGAGAATAACGCTATATTTATTAAAGGCGATGCTGTTGGTGAGACAATGTTTTATGGTAAAGGTGCAGGAGAGATGCCAACTGCTTCTGCTGTTTTATCTGATGTTGTTGAGATTACCAAAAATATTACAGCCCAGATAAAGAGAAAACCATATTTCAGTTATAAAGTAAAACCAGATATATTAAAAATGGATGAATTAAAATTTAAATACTATATAAGATTTAATGTGATTGATAAAGCAGGTGTTTTAGCAAAGATTTCTGGCGTTTTAGGAAAACACAATATAAGCATACAATCGGTTATTCAAAAATCAAGGAGTTCAAATAATAAAGTTCCTGTTGTTTTTATGACTTATGAGGCAAAGGAAAAAAATTTTATAAAGGCAATTAAAGAAATAGATGGTTTGCCAATAATTAAAGAAAAAACTGGTTTTTACAGAGTTATTGAAAATTAAAAGGAGAAAAAAATTATGTCAGTTTACAAAGGCGTCATAGAACGTTACAGAAAATATTTGCCGGTTACAGAAAAAACGCCTATCATTACTTTGTTAGAAGGCAATACACCGCTTATCAGATTTTATAAAATAGAAAAATTAATTGGTAAAAATTGTGAGGTATATGGTAAATATGAAGGGTTAAATCCAACTGGTTCTTTTAAAGATCGCGGCATGACCATGGCGATGTCTAAAGCAAAAGAAAAAGGGATGAAAGCAACTATATGTGCTTCTACTGGCAATACCTCTGCTTCTGCTGCTGCTTATTCTATGCGCGCAGGTTTGAAATCTTTTGTTGTTATACCAAATGGATACATTGCTTTAGGCAAACTTGCACAGGCGTTGATTCATAGGGCAAAAGTTATTGCGGTTGAGGGTAATTTTGATGTTGCACTTGAAATGGTAAAAAAGATATGTGAAGAATATCCGATAGAACTTGTGAATTCTTTAAATCCATTCAGAATAGAAGGGCAGAAAACAGCTGCATTTGAGATAGTTGATTTTTTAAGCGACGCTCCTGATTATCATTGTATTCCTGTTGGTAATGCAGGAAATATAACAGCATACTGGAAAGGTTATAAAGAATATAAAGAAGCAGGGCAATCAAAAAAATTGCCTAAAATGTTAGGATTTCAGGCTGCAGGTGCAGCGCCGATTGTTTTAAAAAGACCTGTTAAAAATCCAGAAACAATAGCAACAGCAATAAGAATAGGAAATCCAGCAAGCTGGAAACAGGCAGAAAAAGCACGTGATGAATCAGGCGGACTTATAGATAAGGTTACTGATAAAGAGATTATTGCTGCATATAAACTACTCGCAGAATTAGAAGGGGTTTTTGTTGAACCAGCATCAGCAGCATCTGTTGCAGGTTTGCTTAAATATGGGAAAAAAGGTTATTTCCCTGAAAATAAAAAGATAAAAATAGTTTGCACTTTAACAGGACATGGTTTAAAAGATCCTGATAGAGTTTTAAAAACAGTAAAATTTAAACCAGTAGTTGTAAAACCAGATTATAATAGTATAATAAGAATAATAGAAAAGGGATGAAAATTCATTGTTAATTGTAGATTACGCCGGTTGCAGGATTAAAGACAAGAAACTAAAAGAAACGGAATTATAAAGAATTGACGAAAATTAATATATAGGAGATTATATGAGAAAAGGAAAAATTGTTATAAATGAAGATAGATGCAAAGGTTGCTTTATCTGTATTTCACAATGTAAAGTAAAGGAAATAGAAAAAAGCAATAAAGTAAATAAATATGGACAGGTAGTTGTTGAATTTAAAAACCTGGGGAAATGTAATGCCTGCACTTTATGTGCTATTTCCTGCCCTGATGCAGCAATAGAAGTTTATGAAATAATAGAGGAGAAGGTATAATGGCAAACAATAACAGGATGTTAATAAAAGGCAACTATGCAATTGCAGAGGCAGCAATTGATGCTGGATGCAGATTTTATGCTGGTTATCCCATAACTCCGCAAAATGAAATTCCTGAATATATGTCAAAAAGGATGCCTGAGGTTAATGGTGTTTTTATGCAGGCAGAAAGCGAACTTATTTCAATAAATTTAGTTTTTGGTGCTGCTGTTGCAGGTGCGCGTGCCATGACAACTTCTTCCTCTCCAGGTATTTCTCTCATGCAGGAGGGTATTTCATATATGGCTGGTTGTGAATTGCCGGGGGTTATAGTAAATGTTATGCGTGGTGGTCCTGGTCTTGGCAATATTTCACCTTCACAATCAGATTATTTCCAGGCAGTAAAACCAGGACACGGCGATTACAGGTTAATAGTTTTAGCCCCGCATAATACACAGGAAATGTATGATTTTACTTTTGAGGCATTTGACCTCGCTGATAAATATAGAAATCCTGTTATGGTATTAACTGATGGTTTGCTCGGGCAGATTATGGAAAGTATTGAATTAAAAAGAAAAAAACCAGAATTATTGAATCAAAAAAAAGAATGGGCTTTAACCGGTGCAAAAGGAAGAAAAGGACAGAGGATAGTTTCATTGCTAATGGATCCAGGGGCTTTAGAAAAACATAACTTTCATTTGCAAGAGAAATATGATTTAATAAGAAAACAGGAAAAAAGATATGAAAAATTTAACATAACTGATGATACAGAATATTTAATAGTTGCATTTGGAACTGTTGCAAGAGTTTCAAAGGGAACTATAAAATTGGACAAGGATAAAAGAATAGGTTTATTCAGACCAATTACACTGTTTCCTTTTCCTTATGAAGAATTAAAAGAAGTTGCTAAAAATGTAAAAAAGATTTTTGTTTTTGAAATGAATTTGGGTCAGATGTTAGATGATGTTAAAATAGCAATAGAAAATTCAGAAAAAATAGAATTTTATGGAAGACCCGGGGGTGGAGTTCCAACCTCAGAAGAACTTTTGAATTTTATTTTAAAAAGGATATAAAGATGAAAGAAAAAATAATTTATAAAAAACCCGATTCATTAACAGATATTAATTTTTCATATTGTCCTGGTTGTGGACATAGCACGGTGCATAAAATAATTGCAGAAATCGTAGATGAATTAAATTTACGGGAAAAAATAATTGGCGTAGCACCTGTTGGCTGTGCGGTTTTTGCATATAATTTCTGGAATTTTGATGTATCAGAGGCAGCACATGGTAGAACTCCTGCAGTTGCAACTGCGATAAAAAGAGTTTTGCCAGATAGGTTGGTTTTTTCATATCAGGGAGACGGAGATTTAGCATCAATTGGTATGGCTGAAATAATTCATACAGCAAATCGTGGAGAAAATATAACTGTAATATTTATTAACAATACAAATTATGGAATGACTGGCGGACAACTTGCGCCAACTACTCTTTTAAGTCAAAAAACAACAACTTCGCCTTATGGAAGAGATGCCAAAAATTATGGTTACCCAGTTAAAATGTTAGAACTTTTATCTCCTTTAGAAGGAGTAAAATATTTAGAAAGAGTTAAAGTTACAGATGCAGCATCAGTGATTAAGGCAAAAAATGCCATAAAAAAAGGTTTTACTTACCAGATGCAAAATATTGGATTTTCAATGATTGAAGTTTTATCTTCCTGTCCTGCAAACTGGCGTAAAGAACCAGTAGAAGCCAATAAATTGATAGACGAAGAAATTGTAAAAGTTTTTCCTTTGGGAAAAATAAAAGATATAAAGTAGAGGAATGATATGACTGAAAAAATAATTATTGCTGGAAGTGGTGGTCAGGGTGTATTGACACTTGGCGTTTTTATAGCGAGGGTAGGTTTCTATGAAGGAAAAAAAGTTGCATGGCTTCCCACCTATGGTGCTGAAAAAAGGGGTGGATTTTCTTTTTGTTATACAGTTATATCTGATGATGAAATATTTTCGCCTGTAGTTGAAACACCGAGTACTTTATTTGCTTTTGACCAGCGCGCTTATGATACATATAAAATAAAGATTGGTAAAGAAACACAGGTTATAATTAATTCTTCACTTATAAAAGATTTTGATAGAAACAATAAAAATATTTTTAAAGTGCCAGCAACGGAATTAGCAAAAGATATAGGTTTTATACAGGGTATGAATATTGTTATGTTTGGTGTATATTTTGAATTAAAAAAAATATTTAAAAAAGAAAGTATATATGAAGTAATGAAAGAAATGTTAAAAGGGAAAAAAGAAGAAATATTTTCAAAGAATAAAATGGCTTTTGAAAAAGGTATAGGATATTCAAACAATAAATGAAATTTCTTATAAGAAAAGCAAAGACAAAAGACGCATATAAAATAAGAAATTTATTAAAAAAATATAGTTTAGAAGCAGATATAATCATAAGATCGCTTAATGATATTTACGAAAATATCAGGGATTTTTTTGTAGTTGAGAATAAAAACAGAATAATAGGTGTTATCGCACTTCATATTTATTGGGAAGACCTTGCAGAGATAAGGTCTTTTGTTATAGAAAAAAAATATAGAAGTGAAGGTTTAGGAACCCAACTTTTAAAATATGCATTAAAAGAGGCAAAGGATATGGATTTAAAAAAAGTTTTTGCCTTAACTAAAATAACAGGATTTTTTATAAAAAATAAGTTTAAAAAAATTTCAAGGAAAAAGTTGCCAGAAAAAATATGGCGTGATTGTTTTTTATGTCCAAAATATCCAGATAAATGCGATGAAGAAGCCGTAATAATAAGGATAAAATAATTTTAAAAGGTAAATGATGAAAGAAGAAAAAAAACAGATAATTTTAAATTTTGAGATAGCGATAAAAGAGATGGATGGACGTTTTATTGGCGAATGCATTGAACTGCCAGGACTTATCGTAAGCGGTTCAAGTAAAGGTGAAGTTATTAAAAATATGAAAGCTGCAATACCGCTTTATTTAAGATATGTCCCCAAAGAATCTTTCATACCTGTTTATGAAAATTCAATAAGTCCTATTATATATGATTTTGAGGAATTTAATGGGTTTTTATATGCAGCAACAAGTAAAGATGTTGTTTTGAAAACGGCAACAGGTGATGTTGGAGCATGGGAAAATATAAATATAACAAATATTTTTTCTCCTTATTTTAATCCGCCTGTTGGCAAAACAAAAGATTTTACAACCGAAGACCTTGGTGATTATACTCCACAGATATATTGTCTGAAATATTTTAGTGATTTAGGAACGCCAAAACTTTATTGTGGAACAAATGCTACAGGTGGTATTTATGAAACGCTTGATGGGAAAAAATGGAGTTTATCTTTTAACAGCGGCGAGGCAAGAGTGCATTGTCTGGAAGTTTTTAAAG
Source organism: Candidatus Methylomirabilis sp. (assembly GCA_020722985.1). Lineage (GTDB taxonomy): Bacteria > Oederibacteriota > PGYV01 > PGYV01 > DYJU01 > DYJU01. The sequence continues at coordinate 11,446 of DYJU01000016.1, read as the reverse complement.
GCAAACTTTTTGCGGGAACATCAACGGAAGGGAAAATATATAGTTATAATGGAACGAACTGGATAATTTCAAATGCAACAACTGAACTTGCTATTGTTTCTTTTGGCCTTTTCAGAGATTATCTTTATGCAGGAACTTATCCCAATGGAATTATATTCAGGACCGCTGATGGTATTAACTGGCAAAAAGTTTTTGACACAAATCAGAGTTTTGTAAATAGTTTTTGTGTTTTTAAAAACAGGTTATATGCTGCGACTTCAAAAGCATCAGGCGCTCTTGTTTTTATGTCAGAAGATGGAACGAACTGGGTTGAAAATTTTTTTTCTGAAAAAGACACCAATTTTTTTAAGTTTTCTGTTTTTTCAAATGCTCTTTACTTAGGAACTGGTGACAATGGGAAAATTTATAAAACTTTAGACGGTAAAAAGTGGGAACTTGCTTTTCAAACGGATGAAGAGGATATAAGGGCTTTAACTGTTTTTAACGGATATCTTTATTTTGGGTCATCACCAAAAGGTAGAATATTTAAGACAATAGAAAGTAATGTCCCACCACCTAAGGCGTATGATGTTGAAATAAGTGAAATAACATCTCATAACGCAGTTATTACATGGAAAACTGATAGAGAAGCAAGCACTATAATAGAATACGGGACTGATAAAAATTATGGTAATAATATTATAAATGAAACCAAAACAGTAAACCATAAAATTACCTTGAATAACTTGAAAGCGTTAACAACATATCATTTCAAAATACTTACTTTTTCTGATATGGGAAGTTTTTCTGGAATTTTAGAGGATTATAGTTTTACAACAGGAGCAGCAGTAACGCCAGTTATATCATCAAAAACTCACCCTGATCAGAATAAATGGTATTCATCTCAAGAATGTGAATTAAACTGGGGAATACATCCGGAAGTTAAAACTTATTATTATTTATATGATAAAAACCCAGAGACAGTGCCTGACATATCAAAATGCAGCATAACAGCAAAAGAAGGCACAATAATAAAATTACCAGAAGATGGGACATGGTATTTTCATTTACTCATTGAAGATAAGGCAGGGAACATAAGCACGTCAGTTTCTCATTTTACAATAAGAATTGATGCGGCTGCTTTTCCACCAGAAGTTTTTTCAACAACTCATCCTGACAGTTCAAAATGGTATAATAGCAATAATATCATTTTAAAATGGAATCCGCCAGAGGATCTTTCGGGGATAGATGGTTATTATTTTATTATAGATGATCTCCCTGGCACTGTTCCTAATGAAAAATCAGGAAGATTCATTCAAGACACAGAAGTTTCGCTAAAAATACATGATGATGGTGTAAAATATTTTCATATTATTTCAAAAGACAGAGCTGGCAATACAGGAACTAAAGCAACACATTTCAGGATTAATATTGATACTCATTCTTTACCACCTATAATAAGTTCTAAAACTCATCCAGATACAGAATCCTGGTATAATGAAAGAAAAGCAGAAATACATCTGGCAAAGCCGCATGACTTATCAGGCATAGAAGGGTTTTATTATTATCTGGATGGTAACAGGACACCGAATGAAAATGCTGATTGGATTTATACAGAAAATGGGGATGTAAAGGTTGAAATAAAGCAGGATGGGGTGTGGCATGTTCACGCAAAGTCAAAAGATATAGCAGGCAATATTTCAAAAGAAATATCAAGTTTTAAACTAAAAGTTGATACACAGGCATTACCGCCAAATATATCTTCACTTACTCATCCGGACCCTAATAAATGGTATAACATAAAACGCGCTCAATTTAAAATATATCCGTCTGATGACCTATCAGGAATAGAAGGTTACTATTATATACTGGATAACAAAGAAAAAACAGTTCCTGGGGCAACATCTGTTTTTATAGATAAAGACACAATTTTTACTCCTGATTTAAAAGATGGCGAATGGTATTTGCATATCGTGACGAAAGATAAAGCAGGTAATGTTGGAACAATTGCATCGCATTTTAAATTTAATATAGATACTGTTGCTAAACCACCAAAAATTTTTTCAAAGACACATAAGGATCAGGAACAGTGGTATAATAATCCCAATCCTGAATTGCACTGGGAAACACCAGAAGATCTCTCAGGTATAGAGGGCTATTATTATATAGTTGATGAAAAACAAAATACAATACCAACAAAAGAAACCGGGGAATGGACAAAAACAAATCAAATCGTTATTTCTTTAAAAGAAGATGGGATTTATTATTTTCATATAATTTCTAAAGATTATGCAGGTAATATGGGTTTTGAAGCAGACCATTTTAGAATAAAGATAGATACAAAAGTTGAATCACCAATAGTTACATCAATAACCCATACGGATGAAAGTAAGTGGTATAATAATTCACTGGTAAAAATATCATGGTCTGTTCCACAGGATTTATCAAAGATTAAGAGTTTTTATTACCTGCTTTCAGAGGAGAAACAATTAAAGATAAATCCAGGGTTTGCAACTAAAACAGATAAAAGAGAGGTTGAGTTTAATCTTACAGAAGAAGGCATTTATTATTTTCATATTATTGGAGAAGATAATGCTGGTAATATGGGTGATGAACCAACAATATTTACGATAAAAATAGATTTAAAAGCAGAACCGCCGGAGGTTATTTCAACCACACATCCTAATTCTGAAAAATTTTATGCAAACACAAATCCAATTTTTGTTGTTGAAAAAATCAATGATCTATCAGGCGCAGAGGGATTTTATTATATTGTTGATAATAATCCGGAAACTATACCGGATAAAAAAACAGGAAAATTTATAAATGATACCACCATAAAAATTTCAGAGAAATTAGAGGATGGAGAATGGTTTTTTCATATTGTTTTAAAAGATAAAGCAGGCAATTTAGGTACCAAGGCAAGTCATTATAAGTTTAAAATAGAAACTAAACCTCCCGAAGCATCCATAAAAGAATTACCACAATTTATTGCAACAGATACATTTGAAGTTAAATGGACGGGAACTGATAAAGAATCAGGGATAAATTGTTTTACACTGGAATATAAAGAGGGAGAAAAAGGAAAATGGAAAATATGGCTTTTAGAAACAAAGACGCAGTCAGGCATTTTTAAAGGAGAAGATGGTATTACTTATTACTTTAGAATAAAGGGAAAGGATAATGCAGGTAATTGGTCTGACTTTTTTGAAGATGAAAAGATAAAAACGACTATAGATATATCTCCACCATCACCTATTACACAGATAGTAGCAAAACCTATTTCAGGTGGAAAAATTTTACTTGAATGGAATAAGTCATTAGATTCAATAAGCGGACTTGATTTTTACAGGATATATAGGTCTACATCAAGCGGCCAGTTAGGGATGCAGATAAATACAGATGGAGAAACAAAGGATACAAGGTTTATTGATGAATCAAAAGAGTTAGAAGATGGGATTATATATTATTATACGGTAAGAGCAGTTGATAAAATAGGAAATGAAAGAGAAAGCGGCAATAAACAAATTTTTGCAATATGTGATAAGATTGCTTTACCGCCTGTTATCACTTCTATTACACATCCAATACAGGATCAATGGTACAACTATAAGAATATAAAGTTGACATGGAATACTCCGCAGGATGCAACAAAAATAGCAGGTTATTATTATATTTTTGACCAGATAGCAACTACCATCCCTGATGCTAAAACAGGAAACTGGCTTATTGATAATGAAATAGATTTGAATAATGTTTCTGATGGGACATGGTTTTTTCATATAATATCAAAAGATGAAGCCGGGAATTTATCAGAAGAAGCAACACATTTTAGAGTAAATATTGATACAACAAAACCAAAGCCGCCTGTTGTTACCTCAATTACACATTCTGATGCCAATCAATGGTATAATAATAATTCTCCATCTTTTTCATGGACTGTTCCCTCTGATCCAGCAGGTATAGAAGGATATTATTATGTTTTTAATCAAATGAAAAATGTGATCCCTGATATTGCAACAGCAAGCTGGACAAAAGGAACAATTGCATCTTTTGTTGATGTGCCTGATGGCGTGTGGTATTTTCATATTATTGCAAAAGATACAGCAGGAAATATTTCAGAAGAAGCATATCATTTTCAAATTAATGTTGCAATGTCACCACCACCGCCGTCTGTTTTTTCATCAACACATCCGGACCAGGAAAAATGGTATAGAGAAAGAAATGTAAAAATACAATGGAAACCTGTAAAATATGTAAATGAGATAATAGGGTATTATTATATTTTAGATAACTTTGAAAATACAATTCCAACCGTGAAAGCCAATAAAACAATGGATACAAATGTAAATTTTCAAGATTTAAAGGATGGGATTTATTATTTTCATATAATATCTGTTGATAAAGAAGGAATAATCGGGAAAATAGCAGCTCATTATAAAATAAAGATAAAAACAAAAGTTACATTAAAAGGTGTTATAACGCAATCAAATGGAATTATGCCTTTGCCAGGCGCAACAGTTGAAGTAATGAAGGAAGATGGGACGACGCTTGGAGTTTCAATATCTGATAAGGATGGAAATTATCAGATTGAGAATCTATCAGTTGGAAAAGTGAAAATTAAAGTTCTTGCAAAAAATCTGGCGCCACAGATGATTTATGATATAGAACTGACAGAAAATGAAGCAGAAAGAATATTAAATATCTCTTCTGAAGTATTTGCAATTTATGAACCGTCAACTGAAAAAATAATTTTTAATTATTATATTCCAGAAAATGGCACTGTTACAATAAAAATATATACAGAAAATGGGAAATTAATTAATACTATAGAAGAGAAAAAAACAGGGAGAATTTATAATAATTCATTCTGGAATGTAAAAGATATAGAAGATGGAATATATCTGTATCAGATAACATCAAAAGGGGATACGACTGGCAAGTTAACAAGATATGCTATAAGAAAGATAAAGAAAGGAAAGTAAAGTAAATAAGTAAGGTAGTAGATGACCGAATATCGGTTGAAAAATGTTCAATGCTAAAGGTTCAATGTTTAAAGATAAAAATAAAGATATGTTATTATGAGGGAAAAAACTAAAATTTTTGTAATAGTTAAGCCATTAGGAATAACTAATAAAAGTTTAGATATTAGTAGAAAACTCTTGAAGCGTCATTTTGGGTAAGCCGAAAGAGAAAGGCAGAAGATAAATTAAGCATAATATGAGCCGAACGAAGCAATCTTGCAGTTAAAACGGAAAAAGACAAGACTAAAAAGCATTAGGTAATAAAAGCAAGATTGTTTTGTCAGTTGGGAGTTTAGAGATAATAGAAGAAAAAGTTATCATTCGTTTAATATTTAGAATGTAGAGACGACCATCCTTGGTCGTCTACATCCCGGAGAATGTAAGTAAAGGAACTCATTCGTCTTGTAATAGTTCAGTCACCAGAAGTGAACTTGAAAAAGTTTGGCTGTCAGTAAGTAAATATATGGTACTGTCATTCTTAGAAAGCCGAAAGATGGGGGCAGAAGGAAAAATAAGTGTTATATGAGGCTTAAGGAAGCAATCTGGCAGTTAAAAAACGAAAGAAGATAAGGCAAAAGGTATCTGATAATAGAATCAAGATTACTTTGTTAGGCAAAAGTTAAAGGATTATAGGAGGCTAAAGGTTATCATTTGCCTGACTTTAAAATGACAACAAAAAAAATTTATTGATCAATTTTGTTTTGCCAACGGCTAAACTATTACTTTTATTCTACCAGTACCCAAACTATTAATTTGCAATTTTTAGTTTACAATTTAAAAAAAATAATTATAATAAAAAAATATTTAAAGTTTATAATTATTTATAAGGAGGAAAGATGGCAAAGATTTGCAAATCATGTGGTGCGGAAAATAGAGATGAAGCTGCTTTTTGCAGGCAATGTGGTGTCCCTTTACCCAAAAAGAAAAATATAATTGATGATAAAAAATTAAAAGAATATGAGGCAAAATTAAAAAAATTCTGGACAACAGTTTTTATAATAATAGGAGCGATAGCAATTTTATTATACATAATAATAAAGAAAATTGAATATAATAATAAAATTGAAACAGTGAAAGAATATAGCAGTAAATATATAAATGAAGACAAAACTGCATTTGCAGGTATAGGTCCTGGAACTTTTTCTCTAGAAGGGTTAACATGGGCTATGAGTGTAAAGGATATTCAGAAATTATATCCTTATGTAAAAGAATCAAATGACCCGGATTTTATTACATCAATGATGATTTCCCAGGCAGATTTTAAGGTTGAAATACCACATGCCAATTTTATGAGTTTAGGAATTATCAATGATAGATTATATGCCATAAAATTTGAATTTGGCAATTCGCGGGAATTTTTAAGGCAACAACTTAAAGTGCCAAATGAAGATGAAATAATGTATGGGAGGTTTGAAGGAATTTTTAAAACATTCAGAGAATTATATGGACAGCCATCTTTTATAAAAAATGAAATAGACAAACTAAATTTTTCTAAAAGGTTAAAATATTTAAAATCAGGCAGATTAAATAATGGCAGTCCTAGCAACGTTTATATATACTGGATTTCAGGAAACACAAAAATGGAAATTGCATTTTTTGGTTATAAAGGAAAACCTAAATTAACAGTTAGATTTTTATATTTGCCAATCTGGGAAAAAATAGGTGGATAAGACTAAAAAAATTTTTTTAGAAATAATATTATTTTATATCTTTTTATTTTTACCACTTTTATTTTCTCCATTTTCTTACAGTATTTTATTACCAAAAGATATTTTGTTAACAATCGGGGTTATTTTTTTTGTTTCTTTTTATTTTTTTCAAGATGAAATCAGGATAAAAAAAATAACACTGTTTTTTTTGATTTTTATTTTATATTTATTTTTATCGTCAATATTATCAAAGTATAGATTTGCTGGTAATTATATTTTAAATGTTTTAATCATAAATTTAATTTTTTTTGTTTTTTATACAAATTATAATTACTTAAATACAAAAAAAATTTTAGAATGTTTTGTGATTTTATTTATTCCTGTTGCTTTTATAGGTATTCTACAGGTGTTTCGGATTGATTTTCTACATGGGCTTTTAGTTTTTGGTAAAAATATACCAGCGACATTTGGCAATCCTAACTTTTTTGCTGCTTTCATTATTGGCATAATACCTGTTTTATATATGCTTTTTAAAGAAAGCAAAGATTATAAAAAACATTTTTATTTTTCTTTAATGTTAATTTTTATTTTTTTACTTTTTAAAACAGGTTCAAAAGCAGGGATTTTAACATTTTTTATAGAATTTTTTTTATTTTTACTTTTATCTGATTTAAACGAAAGAAACAAATCAATAATAATTTTTTTTACTTTTTTCATTTTTTTTATAGTTATTTTATGGAATTTTAAAATTCCTTTAGAAAAAGTTTTAAATAAAGATGAGTGGTTGAAAAACGAATCAATTTTTTTCAGGATAAATATCTGGAAAGGAACTGGCGAATTGATAAAAAATAATTTTTTAACAGGAACAGGTCCTGGTTCATTTGCTTTTGTTTTTCCATTTTTTAGACCTGAGAAAATAATGTTCTGGGCAAAAGAGCATAGTTATGAGATTGTATATCCTGAAAATATTTTTTTGCAGATTATGGCAGAAACAGGTGTGATGGGATTCCTATTTTTTTTAATTTTTTTAGTTTTATTATACAAAAATTATAATTTACAGAATAAATATTTTTTTATAAGTTTGACAGGAATTTTATTTTTAAATTTATTTGCTGTTGATTTAAATTATACAACAACAATTTTTTTGTTTGCTTTTTTTATGGGAAATATTTTTTTAAAAAAAGAAACGGATTTTTTTATTTTGAAAAATAAGAAAAAGAATTTGATTTTAATTTTTGTGATTTTAATTATGTTTTATATTTTATTTTCTCAATTTAAAAACTTTATATCTGACGCATATTTAAAAAATGCAATACATTTTTCCCAGAAAACAGATTGGGAATATGCAATTATAAATTATAAAAATGCTTTAAAAATTAACCCTGATAATATTGTTGCGCAGTATTTTCTTGCGAATGCTTATTTTGATTCTAATAAAATTTTAAATGCTTTAAGTGAATTTGAAAAACTTGAACAAAAAGTCCCGGGTTATATTTTAATTAATTATAAAAAAGCAAATATATTTAATAAACTTGGCAATATTGAAAAGGCAAAAGAAGAATATGAAAAAGCAATTAAATTAGATCCATATTTAAAAGAAGCACTTTCAGAACTTGCATTTATATATTATAATGCAAAAAATTATCTTAAAGCAGAAGAGTTAATAAAAAAAGCATTAGAAAAATATAATGATGCTTCTTTATATAATAACCTTGGCAATATTTATTTCTCTGCTGGTAAAAGTAAAGAAGCAATTGAATCCTTTAAAAAAGCAATTGAATTAAAAAAAGATAAAGATTATTATTATAATTTGGGTTGTGTTTATTTTACTTTAAAAGATTATAAAAATGCAAAAGAAAATATTAGAAAGGCAAAAAGTTTAAATATTGTTAATGATGAAAAAATAATAAATATGTTAAAAATAATAGAACGGTATGATAAAATAAATAAAGATGTTAATTAAGAATATTCAAAACAGGAGAATAATATGAAAAGGATTGCAGTTCTTGTGTCAGGTGGCGGCACCAATCTCCAGGCGTTAATTGATGCTATAAAAAATAATTATATTACTGAAGGTTATATTGAAATTGTTTTCAGCAATAAAAAAGATGCCTATGGACTTGAAAGAGCAATTAAAAGCGGGATAAAAACAATGTTCCTGGACCCGAAAGAATTTAAAAGCAGAGAAGAATATGATGAATATCTTTCCGGGAAAATGAATTCCTTTAATATTGATCTTATATGTCTTGCCGGTTATATGCGAATTTTAACTGAAAAATTTTTAGATAAATTTAAAGGTAAAATAATGAATATACATCCTGCTTTACTTCCTTCTTTTGGTGGCCCGGGAATGTATGGGTTAAATGTTCATAAAGCAGTTATAGAATCTGGAGTCAAAATAACCGGCTGCACTGTTCATTTTGTTAATAAAGGAGTTGATACAGGACCAATAATTATTCAGAAATGCGTGGCTGTTGATGATAATGACACGCCTGAAACTTTGCAAAAAAAAATTCTTGAATATGAACATAAAGCATATCCAGAAGCAGTTAAATTATTTACAGAAAACAGATTAAAAATAGTAGATAAAAGGGTAAGGATTATATAAATGTTTTGTCCAAACTGTAAATATGAATATAAAGAAGGAATTTTAATCTGTCCTGATTGTGGCGAAAAACTTGTTGATAAATTAATAGAAGAACCCAAACTTAATTTTGATACTGTTGAATTATGTGATGTGGAAGATGAAATACAGGCGCAGTTTTTGATTTTTTTACTTTCGGAAAATAGTATAGAATGCTTTTTAAGAGAAAATTTTCTTCCGCATTCAAGGGTTGTTTTAGGAGAAAAAAGAAAATATGGAACGATTATTGTAAATAAACAAAAATTAGAAAAAGCAGAAGATTTAATAAAAGATATATATAAAAAATAAAAAGAAAAATTCGTAAAAGTTAAGCTACCGCAAAATTTGTAAAAACTCAGTTACAAAAGACGAAAGATGAGGATAGAAAGGGAAACAAATGTAATATGAGGCTTGATGAGGCAATTCTTTAATTGAAGGCAGGAAGAAAAAAACAATGTTTTATTTTTACGAGTAAGTTATAACAGAAGAATTATCCAACAAAACATAAAAAAATAAAGGAGGTTTTTAATGTTAAAGGTAAAACGTGCTTTGATAAGTGTTTCAGATAAGGAAGGTATAGTTGAGTTTGCAAAGGAACTTGTGAAATCGGGAGTAGATATAATATCTACAGGCGGAACTGCAAAAGTTTTAAAACAGGCAGGAATAAATGTTCAGGATGTATCAGATGTTACAAAATTTCCTGAGATGTTAGATGGCAGGGTTAAAACTTTGCATCCTTTTATACATGGTGCTTTACTTGCTGTAAGAAAAAATGAAGAACATATGAAGACAATTCAAAAATATAACATAATTCCAATTGATATGGTTGTTATAAATCTTTATCCTTTTAAAGAAGTTATAAAAAAAGAAAATGTAAATTTAGAAGAAGTAATAGAAAATATAGATATCGGTGGTCCTGCAATGATAAGGTCTGCTGCAAAGAATGCTGAATCAGTGGCTGTTATCACTGATAAAAAAGATTATGAAAAAGTTCTTTCAGAATTGAAATCGGGTGGGATAAAGGATAAAACCCTTCAGGAATTAAGAGTAAAAGCATATAAGACAACAGCTGATTATGATGTGTGCATTTCCAATTATCTTGAAAATAAATTGTTAAAAAATGAAAATTTACCTGATAGAGTTTTAATAAGCATTGATAAAAAGCAGGAATTGAGATATGGAGAAAATCCACATCAAAAAGCAGCGTTTTATGTTTTTTCAAATTTTAAGGGAACAGGACCTGCACTTTCAGAACAGTTACATGGCAAAGAACTCTCATTTAATAATATATATGATATGGATGCTGCTTTTAATCTTGTAATAGAGTTTGAAGAGCCAGCGGCAGTTATTGTAAAACATGCAAATCCATGTGGTGTTGCTCTGGATAATGATATTACCCAATCTTATATAAAGGCGTATAATGTTGATCCAGTATCAGCATTTGGTGGAATTACTGCATTAAATAGAAAATGCACTGAGAAAATTGCAGAAGAGATAAATAAAATTTTCATGGAAGTTGTGATAGCACCAGACTATGAAGAAAAAGCATTAGAAATACTTAAACAAAAGAAAAATTTAAGAATAATAAAAACTGGTCCTATAAAAAAATATATGGATAATACCATAGAGTATAAAGATATAAGAAAAGTAACAGGTGGATTATTGATTCAGGATATGGATACAAAAGAAACTAAAAAAGAAGATTTTAAATTTGTAACTAAAAGAATTCCTACAGAAAAAGAATTAGAGGATTTGTTTTTTGCATGGAAAGTTGTAAAACATGTCAAATCAAATGCTGTGGTAATTGCGAAGGATAAAGTAGCAATAGGCATAGGACCAGGGCAGACAAACAGAGTTGGCTCTGTTTATATTGCTGCAAATCAAGCAAAAGAAAAAATAAAAAATGCGGTTTTAGCATCAGAAGCATTTTTTCCTTTCAGGGATAGCGTTGATCTGGCAGCACAATTTAAAATATCATGTATAATCCAGCCTGGCGGTTCAATTAAAGATGATGAAGTAATAAAGGCAGCAGATGAGCATAATATTGCTATGGTATTTACAGGTATAAGGCATTTTAAACATTAACAGAAGACCTTTTTAGATGCTAAATTTCTGGTAATAGTTCAGCCAACAGGAGTTCACTTGTAAAAGTTTAGATATTTATAGAAAAC
>DYJU01000092.1:5693-7226 GCA_020722985.1 Candidatus Methylomirabilis sp. | reverse complement strand
TCGCTCCGTTCCATAAGACACTATTGCGTTAAAGTATAAAAAATTAGCTATGGTAAACACAACATTATTATTGGAACAGCTCATAAAAATAACTATCTGGAAATGTCCCACAATAGCGCTTCTGAAGAATGTTCCAGTTGTTCCAAGAAAAAACGGTAATAGACAATTAATCAATATTCAATTTCAGAAAGAGGCTATTTTACTGGATTTGCCATTTTTCATTTCTATTATTTTTGTATTATCGTTTTTCGCTGGAACACTTGGAACAGATTTATTATATTGGAAACCCAGTATTTTACTGATTATGCCAGTAATAATATTATTTTTCTGTTCCAATATTAATTAAAATAGAATTATCCTATTGTTGTAATAATTTTTTCAACTTCAACCAGATGCTTGGGAATTTTTACCTTTATTCCTGCCTTTCGCACAAAATATAATATTCCAGACCCAACATCTACAACACTGGCGATGCCCCATAATAGCAATAATACTTTCTGTTCAAGATTCTGTTCTTTAGAAAAAGTAATCAATTCATATACTGCATATGGAATACCAGATAAGATTTGCAAGACTGCAATCGAATCATTAAATGATATGTGATAATTTCCGTGCTTAATAGTTACTGGCGTACTCATCGTTTGTCTTTCCTTCTCTAATATTATCATTCCCAATAGTACCATTCTGTTGTTCCCAGCGCTCTACAACACTTGCTCCTGTTTTAGTAAGGAAAGAAGATGCATATAATATCTGAATGGGCAACATTGTCATATCCATTCCCGTACCTAAAGCAATATTCATTATAACTTCAGATATTGCACCTGCTACATTGAGAATATCACTATGCTTTACTTTAGGTAGTTTGCTATTATCAACTGTTATTATCATGTTATCAACTCTGGATAATGCTTTCAATTTGACCAGCAGTATTTCTGAGAATTACTAATTTCTGATTTTGTCGCATCTGTATAAGGAAATAAGCAAATGCAAAGCCAAGACCCAAGCCAATGGCAAGACCTATGATAACTGCAACTGTATTATCCATAACAGATAATTCCCTCGTAATATTTATAAGGTTGTATTAGTAATTTATAAACGTGCTTAGGCGTGCAATGCAGAAGCGTATTCTGACCCAACAGCAAGAATAGCCAGCGGTATAGCTGGAAGAGGCTGACCTAATATAATAGAAGCAATGCTTGCTAATCCAAAGACAATTCCTGTGCCTGCAAATACCTTTGACACCAAATCTTTTGATACCGTAATATCCATATATCTGAATAGTGTTATAATATAAAATGTCTTACCTTTTATTAATTTTTATATTGTCTTTCTTTTTTCCATCCAAGATATAATATGCCAGCGAACAAGCTTCCAACTAAAAATACCAGTATACTAAAGATAATGCCTGCTATCATGTTGCCTGCCACAAATTCAGAAATTGATAAGATTACAAGATAAGCAAATGCAAAGCCAAGACCCAAGCCAATAGCAAGACTTATTAGAATTTCAACAAGACTATTCATAATATGTAAT
>DYJU01000092.1:0-5593 GCA_020722985.1 Candidatus Methylomirabilis sp. | reverse complement strand
TCAATTAAACACATATCCACAGAAAGGGCATGTTGCATCATCCCTGTTTACTGTTACTGGCTTCTTGCACTTGGGACATACTACAACAAATTTCTGGTCTGCATTTCCTGCCAGTAATGCGTAGCGAAAACCACCTGCAATCGAAAAATGTGTAGTACCTGACAAAACGTGAGGATATGTATTTCTTATTACCGTTCTGTACAGACCAAGAAATAGCCCATCATGCGCATGATTTTTTTCAGATTTAAATGCCAGATATGTATGTATAAATTCATGAATTAATGTGGTTACCTGTTCAAGAGGAGATAAATAGTCAAAGTCTTTAAACATTAAAATTCGTATTGCATTTGCATTGGCATATGTATTGTCTTCATCATGGTCAATCTGTGTTGCTTTATTCATTACTGTTAAAGCATATTCCATTGCATCTTGTTCAAAAGCATAAGAGCTATTGCGTATGGCTCTCTCTGCCACTTTCTTAAGTTTTTTCAGTAATCTTTCATCAATCATAGATGAATATGTCAAACTATTACTTAAGCTTTGTTAAAACTGTACCTTGTTTTCGATAACCCAATTCACATATGTATTTGTAAAGGCGCATATTTCTAAATTCGCCACCATTATACCAAAAACGTATCATTGCATCATCATTATCAATTTTAGACTGGAATATCCTGCGGAACATATGGAATGAATAGCTATGTGTATTGAGTATATCTCTACATAATTGTACAGATTCTTCTTTTAAATTTCGTTGATTGGTAGAACCGTTTGTGTCGCTAATATCCATTGCTTACTATATTAATTAGCCCTATATAAACTCTTCGTAAAACATATAAAAAAGCGACACAATTTGAAGTAACGAAAGGCTTATATTCGATGTATAGATAGAGTAGTATGAGATACTTAACAGAAGAAGAAAAAGCCTATTGTCTTGCCAATCAGACAACAGCACTGATGAAATGGATTGGCAAAAGACTGATACTGGAAAATGTAGATGAAGCCACCTATTTATCTGAAATGGCAGAAGCATTCCCTACGCTTGAAAGCGAATACAAATCCCTGCTTAAACACGAAGTTATGCCAGTCCTTGCACTTCAGGACTTTCAAATTACTGAAGAAGAAGCAGATTTTTCTACATTTATTAATAAGACTCCTCTTGCAAGTTTGAAAATAGAAACATATGGGGACTATCGCCTGTTTCTTGGCAGTGCAACCAACACAAAGAAAGATGTTGCATACATTACAGATTATTACCTGCAAATTGTAGATGGAAAGTTTTATGACAGGACTGTTAACAGGTTTGAAACGGAAGATGGTGAGGACGAAACAATTAATTCGAAGTTGAGATTTGCCATCAAACTGAGGATAATATATGCATATACAGATGGTGATACTGTATATGTAGCATACAGGATAGGAAGGGACAAAAAAGACAGAATAAGCGAAATATCACAAGCAATTGACACAATTAAGGCGCTTTACCATCTTTCTCCTAAAGACTGTTACAACATCAAGGTCTATTTTGATGACGTACTTCCTAAATTCCTGACGTTTGACAAGCCATCAGATGCAAGGATAGCTGTGATAAACGACAAAATCGTTGTAAACTATCCTGAACCATTTGATGAAAAGGCAACTCTTGAAGCCCTTATAAACGTATACAAGGTAACAACACAGAAAGAATTAATGAGCTTCCTGATGCTTTATGCACCAATCACTCCATTTAACGTACAACTCAGGCAGAAGGAAACCATTATGTATTTGCCATTAATACTTGGAAAAGGTGGTGCAGGCAAGTCTGCAATGGTTAAGACTGTAATTGTTAAAGGGTTTGCCAATCCTGATGCTGAGAAGTCAGAAGATGACATATTCACAAAAGCATCTTTCAGGGAGAATTTTTCAAAGTCAATATTTCCGATAATGATTGATGAGATAACACAACCTACAATGCAGAGGATATATGGCTCAATGAAAAACCTTGCAACCGGAAAAGGTACACATTCACGTGGCAGACCAACAGGCGGACTTAATGAGTGGACACTTTCAGCCATACCATTCTTTACCAGTAACGAAACAATATACATTGATTCAGGAATGGAAAGAAGATTTTTCAAACTGATAGCAAATGACACGGACAACAACATACAGGAATGGAGAAAGGCAAAAGAGAAACTGCCAGATGGCTTCCTGTATATGTTTATGAAAGAATTTAATGGCATGACAATCGATGAATTAGTTTCAAACATCATTAAATATGTTCAGCACGATGAAGACTATGTATTTGCTTACCAGATGGTAGTTAAGGGTATAATGGATAAAGTATTCCAGAAATATGGCATGAAGTGTCCGTTTGAACCTCTGAAAAAGGTCGTATATGACGATGATGACTGGTATGTTGCATTTGGACAGTTTGTAATGCAAAACCTATATGACTTTAAGATGGGAAATATGACATATTTAAAAGAAGGCTTTGACTTTGACATCGATAACAATAGCAATGAAGTATATATCTCAAAGCTTGGCTTCCAAAAATTCTTGAAGTTATTTCCAAAGTGCCCATTCAGGAATGCTTCATCATTCGCCATAAACGCTCCTGACAACAACTATGTCATTGCCTACAAGAAAAAAAGAGTCTGCCATTCAAAAAATCCCATCCATGTTATATCAGTAACTGAAAAGGGTGAAGAATTGCAGGTAAAGCTTCCAAGAACAACCACTGTCAGTACAGATATTAGCATCCTAAAACAGCTTAATACTAAGGAACATACACAAATCGCAGAAATTACGGATACTTAAATTCGTTCTTTATTATATCCCAATTCCCATTCTTATTATAAGCTTCTATAATTCCTGTTATTATATCACAGTTAAGCATGCTGAAATCTCCAGAGCTTAATCTTTCATAAATTTTGTCATTGAAAACGTTTTTGGTATATTTCTCATTGCAGAAATATTCACGCAAATCCTGTAATACCTGCTTCACGGTATTGGGAAAATTGCCAGTAATCGGAACAACAAACCACCTGTTGACATTGTTATTTAAATCTTTAAACCTGACCTCTATGTGAGGCACAAAATCATAGCCATCTGTAACCCTTATAAAATACTTTCTTGGTGTTTCTTTTATAACCACTAATATATTTTTATATTGTAATGTTACAAAATTTTCTCTAATGTCAAACTCCATATGATATTATTGCTTCTTTATTTAAATAAGTCTATCCGTAATAAAGATGTGATGCCATGTCTACAGTCATTCCTGTACCAAACAGTGTCGTAATAACGCCTGCAATGCCAACTGGCAATAAATGTTTGCTGTTCTGTAATTGTGTTAAGGCATATACTGTTGTGAATAGACCAACACCCGTTACAGCTATTGCACCAAAGAACATGTGTGTACGGAAGTCTTTAACGAATTTAACAAATTCGTCCCAGTCTTTAGCAATCTCAGGACTTTTAAGCGAAGAAAGTGCATTCATAAAGTTGTGTGTTATTGTAGGAACGGCAGAATTGGCTGAATTTTCATCAGAAGACATATAGTAGTATTATAACAATGTTTAAATAACTTTGAGATTTGAAAGATTTAAATATCAGGCATATCCAGATGCAGGCTTGGACTCCTTAGTATGTGTAAGCTCAAACTGTCCAAATCCAATAACCTGTATATCTGACGTGTTGAATATGTATTTCTTTTCTTTCTTGGTATCACTGACAGCAACCACCTGTTCATCAATGTAATCAAGCTGGCAGGGATATATAACAAGTCCGTCATCACCCGCCGCAATCTGTATCATAATTTCTTTTCCTATAAACTGCTTTAAGTATTTAGAATACATAAGACAATATGCATATAAGATATAAAAATGTTTCTACGCTTCCTTCACTTTTACTATGCAGTAGAAGGTGGGAAGTCAAATTCGAAGCTTTCATATTTGCTAATGGCTTCGTGTGCCAGCAGATATGCATATACTTCAAGCTTGTCAACTATGAAAATCCTGCCCTGATAGAAGCCATAGTCTGTCTTGTTCATCACACGCCGGTCTAAACCTCTTTCCATCCACTTGTCCTTTGACTCTTTGTATTGTTTAAGCATCAAATCGAAAGGAATTAGATATACTTTCTTCATTTCTACCTGATAGAAGACCACATAGTCTGTAAGCTGTCCATCTTTCAGCCATCCGCTAACGTCCCTCTCTATGTCTGTTTTATCTTCAAATACAATGTTGCTGGTGTTTCTTATTGACTCAATCTTTTCATCTATGTTTATGGTTGTACCGTCTTTCAGATATAATACTTTATCAATGCCTAACATTTGCCTCTCTTTATCTGTAACGGCTTCAATAGAATCTATATCCCACTGCTGTTTATAGAAATCATCAAGCTCATTGGTGTGTAACATTGTATAGTTATATCGTTCTTGGAATGTAAATATTTTAGATGAAATATTAATCACTCCTTTCAAGCGGTGTTGCTTCTTTGCCAGTTTTTCTGCACATTGTGTAAAACGAACACAGCTTACATTCCCAGTAATTCTTGTTTATCATTGCTTCTGCTGGCGGTACTATATTATTCTCCAGTGCTCCCTTTAACTCTTCTGCCCTTTGCATTGTACGCAAGAACATATCTTCGCTGTATTCAATGTTAAACTCTTTCTGAGGGCTGTTGCCATATATTATTGCCTTTTCTATATAAAACAGTGTACCGATGACCTTCTTGTGGTGCTTATTCTGGTTTGCTATGTAAGGTTGCATATATGTATTTAGCTGTGTTACGTGGTGAGGATATGGTGCATCGGGCAGTGTTTTAGTAGTCTTGATTTCAATTATGTGAATCTCTTTGTCGTTAACCATAAACACATCAATGAACCCGTGAATGTATTCGTTGTTTATGCGGACTTCCCTGTGTGCTATTAATCCAAGCTCTGGAGCTATCTTTGTTTCAAATAATGTTTGTAGCAAGTCATGTATGGCATTGCCCTGTTTAAAATTTACTTCTGTTGGAAAGTTATGGAATGAGGGATAACCCTTCCTTTTGTACCACAGCTTCCGCTGGCAATAGTCCCCTTCTGACGCATAGCTGAAATTACTATGGTCGTTCTCTTCAAATTCTATATTCCTTAATACTTCTTTGTACATGATACAGTATTCCCCAATAGCTATTAAAGGTTGCGATAAAGTATCTTGTCGGCAGGGGGATTTTTCAGATACCTTTTTATTCGGTCAATAATTTTGGTTGTTTTATTATTTGCTTGCATGGTTTCAATATATCCAAGTCTTGTATTACAATTACTACATAATATCCCACGAATTAAGCCCGTTTGGTGATTATGGTCTGTGCATACTTTTTGCTTTGATGTAAATTCTTTCTGGCATATTGCACATTTATTATCTTGGTCTGATAATATTTTTGTTCTAATTTCTGGGTGAGGATAAACAATACCGCGATAATATTGAATTTGATATTTATCATTGTTGAGATATTGTTCTACTGCCATATCATATTTTATATACCATTCATAACTACTTAAATAATTAGAATTACAATTATAACATAATAAGCCACGCACTCTATCTGTCATATGGTCATGGTC
>DYJU01000015.1 GCA_020722985.1 Candidatus Methylomirabilis sp. | reverse complement strand
TTCATTATTTTTAACTTCTTTATGTGTATACCATGTCTATCCTTATTCCCAAAATAATTTATTTTATTTCTTGACAAAAACGTTTTCGTGTTGTATAATTATAAAAAATTTTAAAAAAAGGAGGTGAATATATGAATAGAAAGATTTTAGCAATGGCAAGTTTGTTTATTATTATTTTAGTAGCATTTTTGATTGTATCCTGCGCATCTAAAAAGACACCAACATCAACAGAAACAGAGCCAACAAATACGCCTGTATTTGCAAATACAGTAACAGCAACGCCGACAAATACAACAGGAACTGGAGCAACAGCAACGCCGACAAATACGCAGACAGTAAGGTATAATTTTGATTCAACATTACAGGGATGGGTAGTATCTACGTATTCCAATCCACCAAATGATGGTGAATTAGGAATTACAGGTGCAACAGTAAGTAGTGTTCAGGTTTATGCAGGAGCAGGAGCTGCAGCATTGACATGCAATTTTACTGGTGATTTGGGGACTACAACAACAGCAAAAGGAGCATTTAAAATTGATTTAAGCGCAAGTCCAGAAAATTTAACAGGGAAAACTATAACATTTCATGTTTATGTTCCAACGGATATAACTCAAGCACCATATAATTCAGCACCTTATGGAGCAAAAGTATATATTAAAACTGGTACGGGTTGGACATGGGCAGATGGTGGCTGGAATAATTTATTAACGCCAGGTTGGAACACATTTATATTTTCACCATCAAGCGTCGGAGAAGCAGATACAAAAGAAGTAGGAATTCAAATTGGGAAAGGCACAGGAACACCAGATTGGAATGGAACAATTTATGTTGATGAAGTAAACTGGTAATTTCAATATTATTAGTGCAGGAGATAGATTTACCCTATTTCCTGCACTATGAATTTAATACGTAATAGTTCAGCCCCCAGAAGTGAACCTGGAAAAGTTTGGCTATAAGTAAGTAAATATATGGCATTGTCATTCTTAGGAAGCCGAAAGAGGAGGGCAGAAGGGAAAATAGGGGTAATATGAAACTTAAGGAAGCAATCTGGCAGTTAAAAACGAAAGAAAACAATGAGAAAAGGCGATCGGGTATAAAAGCAAAATTGCTCTGTCAGGCTCAAATAACGGCGGAATAGAAAATAGAAGTTATTATTCGCCTGACTTTAAAATGACAACAGAAAAAATTTAATGATTAATTTTGTTCTACCAGTGGTTAAACTATTACAAATAATATCTATAAGTGGTTTTAAATTATTAAAATAATATTTTAACGGAGGAAATTATGAAAAAAATTAAAATTGGAATCATAGGAGCAGGTAAAATTGCAGAAAGATTACATCTTCCATCATATAAAGAAACGAAAAAAGCTGAAGTTATAGCAATATGTGATATTATAAAAAAGAAAGCAGAACGCCTAGCCAAAATGTTTAATATACCAAAGGTTTATACTGATTATAAAAAAATGATAAAAGAAGCAGACATTGATGCTGTTTCTGTTTGCACTCCTAATTATTTACACTGTCCAATTACAGTATTTGCAGCACAGAAAAAAAAACATGTTCTTGTTGAAAAACCCATGGCATTATCTATAAGAGAAATGAAAAAAATGATAAATGTTTGCAAAAAAAATAAAGTTATTTTAATGGTTGAACAAACTCAGAGATTTGACCCGGCGCATGAAGTATTTAGAGATTTAGTTCAAAGTGGTGTTTTAGGGAAAATTGTTGCAGTTCGTGGGAAATTAGGTCATTCAGGACCAGAATTTTGGTCAGATGATTCGCCATGGTTTTTTAATAGAAAAAAATCAGGCGGTGGGGTTACCATGGATGTCGGGATCCATATACTTGACCTTATAAGGTTTGTAACCGGAAAGGATGTTGATACTGTTGCGGCTACTATGAATAATCTGGTTAAGAAAAAAATAAAACTTGAGGATAATGTCGAAGCAGTACTGAAATTTAAAGACGGAACAATGGGTGTTTTTGAGACATCCTGGTCAACGTCACCTTATGAAGTAACTGTTCAGGTATATGGCGAAAAAGGCAAGGCAATTGTTTCTCAGGCAAATTTTGATCCACAAAGAATAAGAGCATGGAAAGTAGATCCTAAAAATCCATATAATACAGTGAAAGAAATAAAAGTAAAAATCCCTAAAAAATCAAGACATATAAATCCTTGTGTTTATTTTGTAAATTGTATATTAAAAAAACAAAAACCTTTTATAGATGGTGTAGAAGGAATGAAATCAATGGCAGTTATATTAGCAGCTATAAAATCAGCAAAAATTGGAAGATTCGAAAAAGTAAAAATTTAATTGTCATTTAAAATTTTAAATAATTAACTTTAAATAAATAATATTAAGGAGGAAAAAGTGGCATTTAAATTATCAGCAATAACATGGTCTCATCATTATTCATTTGAATTGGGTTTAATTGATGATTTTGGTCTCATTGATTTATATGCAAAAGAAGGGCTTGCTGGTATTGAATTTATAGATGGTCATATAAAGTCATTAGAAAAAGAACATCTTTTAAAACTAAAAAAATATGCTCTTGATAGAGGGCTTTCAGTAACTGCAATATCAGCAGGCAATAGTTTTGGACAGGAAACAGAAGAAGAAATGAAGGGACAGATTGAATATGTTAAAAAAAATATTAATGCAGGTGTTATTTTGGGAGCAGAAGTTATAAGAGTATTTGCAGGATGGGCAGATCCTGAAAAACAAAAAATTTTATGGGATAGGGCAGTAGCAGCGATGAAAGAATGCGGTAAATATGCAGAAGAAAAAGGGATAACTTTAGCGGTTGAACCACATAATCATGGTGGATTTTTACCCGATTCTGATAAAACTATAAAATTTTTAAATCAGGCAAATTCTCCTTTTGTTAAGTTGAATTTAGATACCGGTAATTATATGGATAAAAACATATATAAAGCAATAGAAAATACAATTGATTTTGCTGTTTATTGTCATATAAAAATACATAAAATAACTAAAACAGGATATATGAAGGATTTTAATTTGGATAAAATTTTCAGGATTTTAAGTAAAAACAAATATCGCGGCTGGCTTTCAATAGAATATGAAGGACAGGAATTTTTAAAAGGCGATAAAAAAGCAAAAGCCATAAATGAAAAAGAATTTTTTAAAATAGCAGTTAAAAAGGTAAAAAATTTAATAAAAAAATATTATTAATTTTTTAAAAAAAATTAAATCCTACCTGATTATAAATCATTAATCAATATTTTTTATTTTAAATAATTTTTATTTATGTTAATATTAATAAATTAAAATTTATTTAAGGATAAAAAAATGAAAATTCATGAAATTTTAGATAAAAAAAAATTTATTTTTTCTATGGAGATTTTTCCACCTAAACCGGATTCTGATATATTAACCATTTATAACACAATAGATAAACTTATTGATTTTAAACCAGATTTCATAAGCGTTACTTATGGAGCAGGAGGTTCAACAAGGACAAGAACTGTTGAAATTGCTGAAAATATTATAAAAAAATATAATACACCTACTCTTGCTCATTTAACCTGTATTGATGCATCAGAGGAGACTATTTCTAAAATACTTTATAAAATGAAAGAAAAAAATATTGAAAATATACTTGCTTTAAGAGGTGATTTACCTGATACGCATAAAAATTATTTACTGGATTTTAAATTTGCATCCGATCTTATTAAATTTATCAAAAAAAATAGGGAGTGGGATTTTTGTATAGGTGTTGCAGGTTATCCTGAAAAACATCCGGAAGCAAAATCATTAGATGAGGATATTTATCATCTAAAAGAAAAAGTAGATAGTGGTGCGGATTTTATAATTACTCAACTTTTTTTAGATAATGATAATTACTTTAATTATTTAGAAAAGGTAAGAAAAGCAGGTATAAAAGTTCCAGTAATTCCAGGAATAATGACTGCAACAAAAATAAAAAATTTAGAAAAAATGGCAGAAAAATGTAAAGTTAAAATTCCTGAACGATTTAAAAAAGCAACATTAAATTCGGATCCCGACAAAGATATATGTGAAGATACAATAAAATATACAGCGGGACAGATAGATCATTTGATAAAAAATGGCGTAAATGCTATTCATCTTTATACAATGAATAAAGTTGAACAAAATAGAAGGATATATGAAACATCTGTTCTTAAAAAAATTCGTAGATAAAAATGATTAAAAAATCAATTGTTAATTTACCATTACACTGGGGAAAAGCACCTCACTGGCTTTTTTCAAGGATGGTAAAATTATCGCGAGAAATAATACTTTTAATAATAAAAGAATTTGGAAATGAAGAAGTTTTAAAAAGAATATCTGATCCGATATGGTATCAGGCATTTGGATGTGTTTTAGGTTTTGACTGGCATTCATCTGGACTTACAACAACTGTAAATGCTGCTATTAAGGAGGCTCTTTCAAGTTTAGAAAAAGATACGGGTATTTTTATTGCTGGTGGTAAAGGTGGAAAATCAAGGAAAACTCCAATGCAAATAATGGATTTTGCAGATAAATTTAATGTTGATTCTGAAAAATATATTAAAATAAGCAAATTAACTGCCAAAGTTGACTCAGTTGCTATTCAAGATGGCTATCAACTATATTTGCATCATATTTTTTTTACAAAAGAAGGCAAATGGGCTGTTGTTCAACAGGGATTAAATACAGAAAATAGATATGCACGTCGTTATCACTGGTATTCTGACGATGTTAAAGATTTTGTAGAAGAACCACATTCAGGAATTTTAGGAGATAAAAAAGAAAATAATGTTTTAAATATGGTTTCCAGAGAAAGCAAAGAAGCAAGGGAGACCGTTCTTAATATTTCTAAAGAAAATCCTGAAGAAATACTCAAAGAAGTTAAAATAATAGAAAAAATCACTTTACCACAAAGGCACACAATAATAGAAAATGATATAAATAAAAATAATATTAAAAAAATTTTTTTAACAACTTATGAAAAAAATTCAAAAACTTTTGAAGATTTGTTGTTAATAAAAGGTTTTGGTCCAAAAGCAATGAGATCACTTGTTTTACTATCAGAGATAATTTATAAAAAACAGCCTTCTTATAAAGACCCGATTACATATAGTTTTGCTCATGGCGGAAAGGATGGTATTCCATATCCTGTGAATAAAAATTTATATGATAAAAATATTGACTTTTTAAAAGAAATTGTAAATTCAACAAAAATTGAAAATTCAGAAAAGGCTAAAATGTTTAAGAGATTAAGTAATTTTGGAGTTTTTTTATGATTATTGATATCCATTCACATTTTTATCCGGAAGATATTACAAAAAATTTATTAGAAAATTTTTATAAAAAAACAGGATACGCTTATTATGGAAACGGCACAATAAAATCATTAAAAGAATATATGAAAAAAAATAATATTAATATTTCAATAAATTTACCAGTAGCAACAAATCCTGAAAAAATAATCAGTATTAATAGAAAAATGATAGAAATCAATTTAAAAGAAAAAAATATTATTTGTTTTGGTGCAATGCATCCTGATTTTGGAAATAAAAATGATATAGAAAAAGAAATTTTATTTTTAAAAAATAATAATATAAAGGGTATAAAACTACATCCCGAATATCAAAATTTTTATCCTGATGATGGAAAATTATTTACAATTTATGAATTTTGTATTAAATATGATTTAGTTATTTTATTTCATTCAGGTTATGATATTATGTTTGATGAAGAAAATGTTCATAGTTCTCCTAAAAGATTTTTAAATTTAAAAGAAAAATTTCCTGGGTTAAAAATAATACTTGCTCACATGGGTGGATTTAAAATGTGGGATAATGTTTATAAATTACTGGCAGGTAAAGATTTTTATTTTGACACATCGTTTTCTTTAGAATTATCTGATGAATCAATGAAAAGCATAATTTATGAACATGGGATTGATAGAGTATTATTTGGCTCTGATTTTCCATGGTGTGAGCCTGCTAAAATAATAGATAAATTAAAAAATTGTATAGATTCTAAAGAAGATCTGGAAAAAATTTTTTATAAAAATGCAAAGACTTTACTTAACCTGATGGATAGTTAAAATTATGAAATTAAAATTTACTTTTTTAAGTTTATTAACAAGTTTATTATTAGCATTTAGTTATCCAAATTTCATACAAAAAGATATTGTAATTTTTACATCTTTTTTTATATGGTTTGCCTATATTCCTTTATTTTATGTTATATTAAATACTTCTTCCGTAAAGGAATCTTTTATTTATGCATTTATTTCTTCCTGTTTTTTTTATCTTTTAGCACTTTATTGGATTATATTTGTAAAACCCATGGGGCTTTTTGCTTATTTAGCATGGTTTTCATTATCTACAATATATTTAGCACTTTTGTTTTCTTTGAGTATTGCTTTAACTAAATATTTTTATAATAAATATAAAATAGATTTTTTAATTTCTTTGCCCATATTAATAACATTTTATGAGTATTTACGAGAATGGTTATTTTCAGGTTTTCCATTATTAACACCCTGTCAGAGTCAATATAATAATACTTTTTTTATTCAAATATTAAAAATAACAGGCACCTATGGCGCAAACTTTTTTATAATATGTATTAATTTAATTTTATTAAAAATATTTATTTTAAAAGAAAAAATTACCATTAAAAAATTAGAAAATATTATTTTTGTTATACTTTTTATATTACTATTTATATTTATTATAATTTCTAATTTTGAAACAAAAACAGAAAAGGAAAATTTTATTGTTGGAATTTTACAGTCAAACAACGATCAGAGTGTTACCTGGAATGAAGATTATAAACAAAAAACATTTCAGATTTATAAAAATTTAATTTTTAATATAAAAGATAAAATTCCAGATTTAATAATCTGGCCTGAAACAGGGTATCCCGGTATATTAAATTTAGAAAAAGATGGTGCTAAAAAAATTACAAAATTATATTATGGAGTAAATTCTTATCAACTTGTTGGTTCAGACAAAGCTGTTATAAATAAAAAGGGAGATATAGATTATTACAATGCAGCATTTTTAATAAATCCTTATGGTAAAATCATAGATGATTATGAAAAATATCATCTGGTTCCTTTTGGAGAATATATCCCTTTTCATAATTTATTCCCATTTATTGATAAAGTTGTTCGCAGATATAATTATATAAGTTTTCAAAGTGGTAAAAAATTAAATCAGCTAAAATTTAAGGATATAAAGACAGGTGCTCTTATATGTTATGATAGTATGTTCCCTGAAATAAGCAGAAATTTTATATTAAATGGTGCTGATTTTCTTTCACATCTTTCTTATGAAACCTGGTATGGAAATTCCTGTGCTTCTGCACAGATATTTACAAATCTTACATTAAGAGCAGTAGAAAATAATGTATATATCGCAAGATGTGTGGAGGCAGGCATATCAGGCATTATAAATAATAAAGGCAAAATTATCTATAAAACTAAACTTTTTGAACAAACAAGTTTTACATATAAAATGTATTATGAAAAGAAAAAAAATTTTACTTTTTATACCAGGTTTGGAAACTGGTTTATTTATGTTATTTTAATTATTTTTATAATAATTTTAATTATAAGGGGAAAAAATGTTAACTCTCATAAGTGATATAGATGGAACTTTAACAGGTAATGAATTTGGTATAAAAAAATTTAATGAATTCATAAAAAATATAAAAGATCAGATATTTCTAATATATGCAACTGGTAGAAATTATCATGATTTTAATAAAGTTATTTTTGAGGAAGGGATCGTTTTACCAGATGCTTTTATACTAAACGTAGGGGCAGATGTTTATTATAAAAAATCAGGACAGTTTATTCAGGATTTAAATTGGCATAAAAAGATAGATGATGGTATATGGGATGGAGATAAAATAATCAATCTTTTAAGAAATATAAAAGGGGTAAAACCACAGGAATATTTACATAAATATAAAATTTCTTTTTATGTTGATGAATTTGATATAAACAATATAAAAAATAATATTTTAGATGTTTTAAAAGAGAATAATATAAAAGCAAAAGTAATTTTTTCTCATGGTATATTTCTTGATATTTTACCTGAAAAATGTGATAAAGCAAAAGCAGCAAAATATTTACTAAAATTATTTAGTTTATCTGAAGATTTAACAGTAGTTGCAGGCGATAGCGAAAATGATGAAGATCTATTTTTACAATTTAAAAATGGGATAATAGTGGCAAATTCCTGCAAATCTTTTATTGATAAAGTGAAGGATAGGGGGTTTTATCTGGCATCGTCAAGTTTCGCCGAAGGAGTAATAGATGGATTAAATTTTTATATGGACAAATTGAATTTTTAAAAACCCATAAAGCCTTAAAAAATCCTTAAGGCTTTATGGGTTTCATAATTTTTTATTTAATTCTTTTCATCTCTTTTTTCATTTTAAAAAAACCCGTTTCTAAAAGCGATAATAATTTTTTAAATTGTTCATCAGTTAATATCTTTTTCATTTCAAACATCTGGTCAATCCGTATTTTCATAATTTGCTTTTGATTATTAGATATTTTTTCAACTGCTGATTCAATTTTACTTTTATCAGGGGTTTTATTTTCAAATTCATCCTGAATATCCCACATCGCAAGTTTTATCTGGTGTCTTAATTCTTCTATTTCTCTTTTGCTATTTTTTCTTAAATCTTTCAATTTAGTTAACTGTTCATCGGTGAGTTTTAAATCATCGGCAACAGCAAAAATTTTTACAGCACTAAAAATTCCAGGATCATCCGGTTGATGTGGTCCACCTTGACCCTGAAATTGGGGGGCACCTGCTGGATTGCTGCCTTTTGCCAAAAGTAATGGTTCTTCAACATCCTGTGCCATAACTGAATTGAAAAGGGAAATACTAAAAATAATGACAATTAAAATTATATTTTTTTTCATGTTTTCACCTCCTTACATATAGAAATCAGTATTTATAATATCTGATAAAATTGGTTCGTTATTATCATCATCATAAATTTCAATAAAATAATAAGAATTATAAATAAAATCAGTTAAATTATTGTTGCTATCTATTTTATTTTTATATAAAAATGTTCCGATAAATAAAAATATTAATAAAATAAAAGATACAAAGGCAAATTTAAAACGTCTAAAAAAATTTATAAATACAAAATCGGGGAAAAATCTATTTTTTAAATTATTATATACTGAATTTGATGGTTCCATTATGTTGTTAATAAAAGAATTTTTAATTTTTTGAATTTTTTTTAATTCTGAACTGCAATAATGACAATTTTTTATATGTTCTTCAATTATATTCTTATATTCAATAGAAATTTCTCCCTTTGTATAATCATATAATTTTTTTTGAATATCTTTGCATTTCATTTTTACTCCTTATTAATGATATCTTTTAATTTATTTATAGCCCTGTTTATCCTTGATTTTACCGTGCCTATCTTTATATTAAGTATTTCCGCAATCTCTTTATATGAAAAGCCAGCAATTTCAGATAAACTTACGATTATTCTTTCATCTACATTTAATTTTTCTAAAAGATTATCTAAAATTAAATTATCATTTTGTTTTTGAGCAAATTTTTCGTTGATAATTTCAGATTTTTTTCTTTTTAAAGTTTCTCTTCTTATAAAATCAATACATTTGTTCACTGTTATTCTATATAAATATGTCTTTATATCTGATTTGCCTTTAAAGTATTCTATGCTTTCAAAGAACTTTATAAACACATCCTGCATAATATCCTCAGCATCTTTTTTGTTGCGTAGAACACTCAAAGCAACATTATAAACATATTTGTAATTTTCTTTGTAAATCTGTTCAAAAAGTCTTTTCATATTTTCCTTTTTCATATATTAGACGATTGTCAAGTATAGTATGTTCCATAAAAAATATGAATTCCAATTATTGCAATTTTGTTTAATTATGCTATATTATATATAAAATACAATGAAATTATTTCAGGATTTTAAATGCTAAAAAAAATATTTAAAAAAATATTTAAAAAAATAAAATTATTAATAGTTAAGGAAAAACCAGAAAAAATTTTTGCTGATTCATTATCCTGCCTCTGTGGTATTTATGGGACAAAAGAACAATTAAATGCAATTGAAAATGAATGTTATAGATCTTTAAATGAAAATAAAGATTATGCTGATTCTTATTATTGTTTAGCAAGGATATACGCAACGAGAAAAGATTTTGTAAGAGCCGAAGGATATGCAAAAAAAGTTATAGAATTAAATCCAGGATTTTATGATGGTCATTTTTGTTTGGGAGAGATTTATTTTAATTTAAATAAATATAAAGAAGCAGAAAATGAATTCCAGTTTGTTATTAAAAATTTTCCAGAACATGCAAATGCATATATTGGTTTAGGCAGGCTTTATTTTAACATAGGGAAATATAAAGAAGCAGAAGAATTATTAAAAAAAGCAATAAGTTTAAAACCAAATTATGCAGATGCTCATTTTGCCCTTGCTGGAGTTTTTGCTATATCGGGTAATATAAAAGCATCACTTGATGAACATAAAAAAGCTTTAAAAATAAATCCCAATTATGTTGATGCCCATATAGGACTGGGATGGATTTTATTTTTACTGGAGAAATATAAAGAAGCAGAAAATGAATTTCAATTAGCAAAAAATTTAAGAGCAGATGACTTTGAAATATACGATGGTTTTGGCTGGGTATATTACAAACAAAACAAATTACCAGAAGCAGAAAATGAATTTTTAAGGGCAAAAGAGTTAAATCCTGATGATACAGATGCTTATGTGGGACTCGGATGGATTTATTATAATTATTATATAAATAATTCTATGAGTGATATGCATCTCGCACTTTCTGAACAGGAATTTAAAAAGGCTATGTTATTAAATCCTAATTATGCGGGGGCACATATAGGTCTTGGCTGGGTTTATTATCAACAGGAAAAATTGAGTGATTCGGAAAAAAATTTTTTAAAAGCAATTGAACTCAATGCAGATTTTTTAGATAGTTATATAGGATTAGGATGGCTTTATTATAAATGGGTTATTTACGATAAAGGGAAAATTACACTTTCCGAAAAATATTTTTTAAAAGCAAAAGAAATAAGTCCTGATAGAGCTGATGCATATATAGGTTTAGGCTGGTTATATTTCCGGCAGGGTAATTTAGAAAAATCAAAAAAAGAATTTTTAAATGCAAAAGAATTAGATGATAAAAATCCAGATGTATATATTGGTCTTGGAACAATTTATGAAAAAACAGGTAATAAAAAAGCAGCTGATATTGAATTTGAAAAGGCAAGGAAATTAAGTTAAAATATAAACTATAAAATTGTTATGACACAATATTATAATTGGTAATAGTTCTGTTACCAGAAGTGAACTAGGAAAAGTTTGGCTATCAGTAAGTAAATATATGGCATTGTTATTTTTAGGAAGCCGAAAGAGGAGAGCAGAAGGGAAAATAAGTGGGTAATATGAGGCTTAAGGAAGCAATCTGGTAATTGAAAAACGAAAGAAGACAACACTAAAAGGCGATCGGTAATAAAAGCAAGATTGCTTTGTCAGGTTCATTGAACGGTGGAATAGAAGATAGATGGAATTATTCGCTTGACTTTAAAATGACAGAACAAAAAATTTATTTATGAACCAATTTTGTTCTACTAGTGGCTAAACCATTACTATAATTATTTCACTTACTTTCTATATAATTTTATTTGACTTTAATTTTTTTTTTATTATAATTTAAAAAACTTAAAATAAGGTGATGAAAAATGAATAAAAATACTAATAAATTCGGGATCAGTGAAACTATACCGGATAAATTTTTTCTTGTTGCAGGACATTCAGAAGGAATGACGCCTCTTAATGCTTTTGATGCGGCGTTATTAGATGCAGGAATTGGAAATACAAATTTAGTTAAAATGAGCAGTATTCTGCCACCAGGCGCAAAAAAAATAAAACCTATAAAATTACCACTCGGCTCTTTGGTTCCTGTGGCATATGCTTCAAAAATAAGTTCTCAGGTTGATGAAGTAATATCAGCAGGTGTTGCTGTTGCAATACCTAAAAATGGCAAACAAAACGGATTGATTATGGAATATTCTGCTCCTGGACATAAAGAAGAAATAGAAAAAATAGTAAGACATATGGCAGAAGAAGGGATGAGATATAGAAATTATCCTGTAAAAGAAATATTTAGTATTTCAGTTCAACATAAGGTTAAAAAAATAGGTGCAGTTTATGCTGCCGTTGTTTTATGGTGGTGAAAAATGAAAAATTTAAATAGTAATTGGGTAACTGAAGTTTTCAAAGATACTGCTTTATCTTTTAAAATTAAAGAAAAGTTATATTCAAAAAAAAGTAAATTTCAACATATTGAAATTTATGAAACAGAAAAACATGGTAATTTAATGTCGCTTGATGGTTGTTATATGGTAACTGAAAAAGAAGAATTCGTTTATCATGAAATGTTAGTTCATATTCCACTTTTTTCTCACCCGAATCCACAGAATATTCTTGTAATCGGCGGCGGTGATGGTGGAACCGTTCGTGAAATACTAAAACATCAATGTGTTAAATCAATTGATTTTGTAGAAATTGATGAAGATGTTTATAAACTATCAAAAATATATTTTAAAAATTTAACAAGAGGACTTGCGAATGATAAGAGGGTAAATTTTTTATTTGGAGATGGAATAAAATTTGTAAAAGAAAAAAAGAATTTTTATGATGTTATTTTAGTTGATTCAACTGATCCATCAGATATAAGTGGTGGACTATTTTCAACAGATTTTTTTAAAGATGTTTATAAAGCATTAAAAAAAGATGGTATTATGGTAATGCAATCAGAAAGCCCATTTTATGAT
The DNA here is from genome assembly GCA_020722985.1 of Candidatus Methylomirabilis sp. Lineage (GTDB taxonomy): Bacteria > Oederibacteriota > PGYV01 > PGYV01 > DYJU01 > DYJU01. The sequence goes on along the minus strand of DYJU01000015.1, from coordinate 25,622 downwards.
GGTGAAATTATTTCAAATGTTCAGCAACGATTAAAAAAAATATTTAATAAAACCTATCTTTATCTTGCTTTTATTCCTATTTATCCGTCTGGTTGCTGGAGTTTTTCGTGCGGTTCAAAAAAATATAGTATAAATAAAATAAGAAACAAAAAATCAGTAATTAAAGGTTTAAAATATTATACTCATAATTTACATAAATCAATTTTAAGTCTTCCACAATTTGTAATGGATTTAATGAAATGAAATTTTTATGTAAAAATACTTTTGTAGGTTGCAAAAAAGAAAATAAAGGGGATGTAGTTCTTATAGGGTTGCCTTATGATGGAACAGAATCATTCAGAAGGGGAACTGCAAAAGGACCTGAATTTGTTAGATTTTATTCAGACTCGATAGAAACTTTCTCTTATGTAAACGATATTGATATTAAAAATTTTAAAATTTTAGATTTAGGTAATGTAATTTTTAAAATTAAAAAACCTGATAAAGTTGTAAATGATATTTATAAAACTGCAGAATATATTATTAATAGAAAAAAACTTCCATTATATATCGGCGGCGAACATCTTATAACTTATCCAATTGTAAAAAAATACTATGAAAAATATAAAGATTTAAATGTTTTATATTTTGATGCGCATGCGGATTTCAGAGATAATTATGATGGAAATAAATTATCCCATGCAGCAGTTGCAAGGAGAATATTTGAATTTTTAGGTTCAAAAAAACTCTATATGTTTGGTATCAGATCATTTGAAAAAAGTGAATACCAGTATATGAAATCAAAACAAATTTTTATTGATACAAAATTTAAAAAATTTAACAGTGTAATAAAAAGTATAAAACAAAAACCTGTTTATATAACGATAGATATGGATGTTTTTGACCCTTCCTGTATGCAAGCCGTTGGTAATCCTGAAGCGGGTGGAATATTTTATGATTTTTTTGTAAATGTAATTTTACATGGATTTTTAAAATTAAAAAATATTGTAGCAATTGATGTTGTTGAATATTCTCCAAATTTAGATTGTTCGGGTTCTTCCGGAATATTTACCGCAAAAATAATAAGGGAATTATTACCAGTATTAAATAAAAATGTCAAAAAAAGATAAAATTTACATCTTTATTTTAGCTTTACTTCCATTTTGCTTTTTTTATCCTATGTATTTTTTAAACAAAATAATGTTTTGGCTGGATATGCTTTTTTATTTTATGCCAATGCGGGAAATATGCAGTCAGAATATAAAAGAAGCAATACTGCCATTATGGAATCCGTATATTTTTTGCGGTAATCCATTACTTGCTAATATGCAATCCGCTGTTTTTTATCCATTAACTATATTCTATTATGTATTTCCTTTTGATATTGCATTACGAATAGGAACATATCTTACTTTTTTTATTATGTCAATTTTCTTTTATTTTTATTTGCGACTTAATAATATTTCAGAAGAGGGCAGTGTCTTTTCATCTCTGATTTTTTCTTACAATTATTATATGCTGATAAAAGCAGTAGAACTTGCTGATATAAATGTTTTAATGTGGTTACCAGCGATTTTATATTTTGCAAAAAAATATCTATTACAAAAAAAAATATATGATTTGTTTTTTTTAATTTTTACTCTTTCATTATCTTTTTTAGGCGGACATCTACAGGTATTTTTTTATGTTTATCTATTATTATTGTTGTTGTTTTTTTATGAAATATTTTATTCTCAGGATAAAAATTTCTCATTCATTATGAAAATAACTACATTTGTTACATTAATATTATTATTTATAGTATCAATACAATTACTACCTACAATAAAATTTATATTAAATAGTAGCAGAAATGTTTTAGGGCTTGACCTAAGTGAAAATATCTCAACATATTTAAAACTTGAACAGATACTTTTGTTTTTTTTCCCATTTTTAATTAAAATATTTTCAGCAAAGGCAAATTTTTATAACTGGGTAAGTTTGATAAATATTAGTGTTACAGGGTTGCTTATATTTTTTATAGGAATTCAAACTATCAAAAATATAAAATTTAAAAATTACTGGCTTATTATTTTAACTTTTGTTTTATTTATATGCATTGCTGGAAATTTACCTTTCTATGAATTTATTTTCAAGTATTTTAAACCATTAAAATATGTGCGTTATGTTGTAAAAATAAATATTATACTGTTATTTATTATATGTTTTTTTGCTGCTTATGGTTTTGATAATATTTTTAATATTAATGAAAACAATTATAAAAAGTATAAAAAATTTTTATTTATATTTTTATGGATATTTATTTTTTTATTAGTAATTTTAATTTTTTTAACATATTTTAAAACGCCAATACTTAAGTTTTATAAAGATACTTTCAATCCGATAATTTCATTTGAAAAAATATATGATATGGTAATATCATATAATTATTTTTTAAATTATTTTTTAAATTATTTATTATACTTTTTTATATCTATTTTTATTTTATATCTAATTATTATAAAAAAAATGATAAATATATATGTTAAAAATATTTTAATCCTTTTAATTTTTTTATATCTGTTTAATTTTTTTAACGAACAAAATAATTCATACATAAATTATAATGAAATAAAAGAAACAGATATTATATCAATAATCAAAAACACCCCTAATATTTCAAATAAAAGAATACTATCGCCAGGTATAATAAATCCATTTGATAAAATTTTTTTGTTTGAAAATGATGCCCAATTTATAAATTATTATATAGAAACACTTTATCCTAATGTCCCTACATTATTTAAAATAAGAAATGTTGATGGATTTGATTCTCTTTTTATTGGAAATTTTCATAAGTTTAAATCATTAATGTCAATTTCCGAAACACCATGGGAAAATCCCTTTTTTAAATTATTTTCTACTAAATATATTATTGCCAAAAAAGACCTGAAAGGTAAAAATATAATTTTAAAAGATAAAAATATTTCATATTTATACGAACATAAAAATTCATCTGATATTGCTTTTTTTATACCCTTTAACAAAAATATATTATTTTTGGATTATAATAATAAAAATTACAAGAAATTTTTTGAAAATATAAAAAATCCATTTGATAATTTAATTTTTGATGTAAAAGATAAAAATTATATTGAAAAATTGGAAATGAATAAAAAATTTAAAATAGGTAATAATAAAATAACCAGTATATTGCAAAAAAATATAAATGAATATGAAATTTTTATAAAAAATGAGAATGATGGTTTTTTAATATTAACCGATAACTATTATCCAGGATGGGAAGCCTATATAAATGGTAAAAAGGTAAAATTGCTAAATGTTTTTTTAACTTTTAAATGTGTTTTTCTAAAAAAAGGTTTAAATAATGTAAAATTTATCTTTAATGATAATTCTTTAACTGCTGGTATTTTTTTATCAATATTAGTTTTTTTATTTATTTTAATATTTATTTTTTATCGTAATAAAATGGGAATTATATGAAAAAATTTTTTTTAATATATATAATTTTTATATTGTTTATGTTTATATATTTTTATTCTGTTCCACCTGCTTATAATTGTGATGATAGCCCTGAGACAACTCTTGCATATTATACCCTTGGCATTCAACATCCACCAGGCTATCCGTTGCCAACTTTAATTGGTAAAATTTTTATGTCTATACCCTGTGGTAATTTTATGTTCAGAGCCAATTTGATATCTGTTCTTTTCAATATATTGGCAGGTTTTTTTATTTTTTTAATAGTTGAAAAAATATTTAAAAATTTTTCAACTGATTTATTAATAAATAATTTTATAAGTTTATTTTCATCTGCTGTTTATTTGTTTAATTATTCATCATGGTTACAGGGCATAATTGCAAAAGGCAGTATATATTCCTTAAATGCATTTTTTACAGTTCTGGTTGTATATTTATTATTTCAAAATAATAAAAAATATTTTTATTTATTTTCATTTTTATATGGGCTTTCAATGGGAAATCACTGGACAAGCATGATAGTTTTGCTGCCGGCTATTATAATTTATTTAATTTTTAATAGAAAATTAATAAATACAAAAATTATTATAAATAGTATTGTTTTTTTTATAATTGGATTTTCTATATATCTATTTGTTTTTATAAGAAATTCTACACAACCTATTTATTCCTGGGGAGATATAAAAACCATAAAAGATTTTATCTGGCTATTTACACGTGCCCAGTATTCAGGTATAGAAACCAAACATACAATTTTTCACACCTTTGATTTATTATACTTTTATTTTAAAAATCTTTTATTAAAAGAATTTTTACCCTTACTTATTATAATCATTATTCCAGTAATTGCTATGTTATATAAAAAAATAAAAAATATTATAATTTTTATCCTGACTGCTTATTTTTCATTGATCATAAGTGTTACAAGTTTAGCAACACCGCCAGCCAATACTCAGTGGCTTATTAAACCCTATCTTGTTTCATCAAATATTTTTGTTTCAATTTTAATTGCCTTATCTTTGTTTGAATTACTTAAAAATTTTAAAAAAACTATAATTTTTGTGGGAATTTTAATAATTTTTATCACTATTAAAATAAATTATCCCGGTTATAGATATTATTTTATTGGTTATGATTATTCAAAAAATCTTGTAAAAACTGCATCAAAGGGAAGTATAGTAATTTCAGAAGGGGATATGAATATAGGTGCTGTTTTGTATGAAACCCTGATAAATAAAAATGAATTTATTCCATTTATAACTGTTGTTTCATTATATGATTGGTATAGAAAACAGATAAAACGAAATTTTTCAGAAATAAATTTACCTGAAAAATCAGATATAACAACATACTTAAAAAATTTTATAAATTTAAATTTAGATAAGGATATTTTTTATACAAATGTTTATAACGAAGAGTGGATAAAAGATATTAATTTATTTCCTGATGGTATGCTTTTACTTATTTATTCTAAAAACAAAATATTTGTTATTTCAGATTATAAATTTAAACTTTATACTTACAGAGGAATTCTGGATAGGAAAGTTAAATATGATGAATTTACAAAACGACTTGCTATTGAAAATTATGGTATGAATTATTTTAAATTAGCAAACTTTTTTATGCAAAATAAAAATTATTTATCAGGCTTTATATTTTTTAAAAAAGGAATATTATTTTATGATAATGACGCTGCTATGGTTAATGCTGGACTCTGTGCATATTATATGGGCAACTATGATGAAGCAGAAAAATTATGGAAAGCAGCTATAAAAAAGAATAAAAATTCATCCTATGCTTATTCTAACCTCGCTTTTATATATATGATTAAAAAAGAATATGAAATGGCTAAACAAATGCTAAACCTTGCTTTAAAGGCAAATCCTGAAAATCAAACTGCAAAGGATTTAATAATTCAAATTGATAAAATGCAAAAAAGTAATATGATTTTTTAATCTAATTTGTAAAAGTTAAATTATTTATATAAAACTCTTGAAGATGTCATTAAAAGCCAAAAGGAAAGTGTAAAATGGAAGTTAAGGATAATATTTGGCTTAACAAAGCAATCTTGCAGTTGGATATAGAAGTAAAAAACAATAAAAGGAAGATTGCCATTATAAATTTTGCTTTTGATAAAATAATACTTGTTTTTGCGATGCCAAAATATAATAACGATAAAAAATTTATATGAACTAATTTTATTCTATCAAAGACTGAATTAATTAATAAAATTTAATGTTTTAAAATGAAACTTCTTTAAAAATTAACTGTCTAAACGTTTAAATTATATATGCGTAATAGTTTAGTTTTAAGAAATAATTTGTAAAAAGTTGATCATTTAAAGAAAACTCTTAAAGAAAGTCATTACGAGGTAGCCGAATGAGAGGGACATAATGAGGAATAAGGATAATAATAAGTTAACGAAGTAATCTTGCAGTTAAAAGCGAGAAGCGAAAAATATAAAAAAACATTGGTAACAAAATCAATATTGCTTTGTCATGTGGAAGTTAATGTGGAAATAGAAGATAAATGTACGCACTTGCATGACTTCAAAATGACAAAGCAGAATAGTCATTGTAATGACTATGAAAAAAATTTATTAAAAATTAAACATTGAAATTTTAAAAATTTTTATATATGATATATATGAGTGAATTTTGTTCTACAAGTGACCACTTTATTATTTAAATTTTATGGAGGATATAATGAAAAAGATATTATGTTTTTTTATTTTTTTTATTTTAAATACAATATTTGCTGCAAATACAGATATAAGGTTAAACTCATTGGGTTTTTTGCCTGATCAGGAAAAAAAAGCATCTGTGGTTACATCATCCGCTGGTTCTTTTGAAATAAGACGTTCATTAGATAATATTACAGTCTATAGTGGTAATTTATCATATTTTGGTTATAATTCTGATACTTCAGAAACAATTTATATAGCAGATTTTTCTAATTTTACAAATTATGGAACTTATTATATTTATGTTCCTGGCATCGGACAATCTTTTAACTTTGATATTAGAAATGATATTTATTATGAACCATTTTCTGTGGTATTCAAAGCATTTTATTTATGGAGATGTGGTTGTGCTGTTTCATTAAATTATAAAGGAAATACCTTTTCTCATTCTGCCTGTCATTTAAATGATGGTTATCAGGATTATACAGGCGGCGGACATAATATTAAAGATGGAAAAGGCGGCTGGCATGATGCTGGTGATTACGGCAAATATGTTGTTAATGCAGGAGTAACAACAGGAGTTTTATTTAAAGCGTGGGAGCATTTTAAAGATAAAATTTTACTTGTAAATCTTAACATACCGAATGTTTTAACAAATGATAATTTATATCCGGATTATTTAAAAGAAATAAGATGGGAAATTGATTGGTTAAAAAAGATGCAACTTTCAGATGGCAGGATAAGTCATAAATTAACAGCAAAAAATTTTGAAGGATTTATAATGCCTGAAAATGACTCTTCAGAACGATTTTTTGTCCCATATAGCACTGCTGCAACTGCTGATTTTACTGCTTTGATGGCAATGGCAGCAAGAATTTTTGCTCTTTATGACTCTTCTTATGCAGATGATTGTTTAAATAAAGCACGTATAAGTTATGCTTACCTTACAGCAAATCCGGACAATGTATATGCAAATTTAACTGATTTTTATACAGGTAGTTATCAAACATTAGATTCAGATGATAGGTTATGGGCAGCAGCTGAAATGTGGGAAACAACAGGAGAAACTGTTTTTCTTTCTGATTTTGAAACAAGAGTTTCTGCAATTTCTGATAAAATCTCCTGGAATATGGATTGGGGAGATGTAAAAGATTTAGGGATGTTTACTTATTATTCATCAACAAGAACCGGAAAAAATTCTGCAATTACAGATGATATAAGAAATGATACTATAGTAAGAGCCAATGATTTTTTAAATACCAGAAATAATCATGGTTATGGAAGAAATTTAGGAACTTCATACTGGTGGGGGTCAAATGGAGTTGTAGCAAGAAGTGCATTAATACTTTATATGGCATATCAAATGACAGGAAATAAAAATTATATTGAAACAATTTTTGATTCAATTGCTTATCTTACTGGTAGAAATTATTATTGCCGTTCTTTTGTTACTGGACTTGGAAATAATCCTCCTTTATACCCTCATCATAGACCATCTGGCTCAGATGCTATTTCAGATCCCTGGCCTGGTTATTTAGTAGGTGGTCCAACAACCAATGCAAATGCTACAACCTGGCAGGATAATCAAAATAGTTATGAAACAAACGAAGTTGCTATAAACTGGAATTCAGCGCTTGTTTATGCAATGGCAGGATTTATAGATACTTACAAAACTCCTACATTGACACCTACTGTAACAGGAACTCCACCAACTCAAACAATGACACCTACAATAACATTGACTTTAACTCCTACTCAAATTATTGATTCTGTTGAAATTTCTGAATTTAAAATTTATCCTAATCCAGGAGATGGAAAAAAAATATTTTTTAATTATAAATTATCAGGATATGCTGATTATATTCATATATCAATTTATACTTTTGGCGAAAGGAAAATTCATGAAATATGGAAAAAGAAAAGAGAAGGATACAAATATTATATAGATGAATGGCGACCAGATTTTATTATGGCTAATGGATTGTATTATTATACTGTGGAAACTATAAATTTAAATACCAATACCAGGGATAAAAGATTCGGTGCATTTTATATTATAAAATAGTTTAACTTTTAACGATATAGAGGGAAAATATAAAAAATTTTAAAATTGGGATTATATGTCAGAAGTGAAATGTTTGTAGAAACAAAACAGTATAAAAAAGTTAAAATACAATTCAAAGTAAATTACAAACTTATACCTGATTCAAGGGAAGTAGAAATTATAAAAAAAGAAGGCGAAAGTTATTGGTGGTGTTCGCATTATAGGTGTGCCTGCTGGAAAAGAAGGTGACATACTGAGGGTTGAAATAAAAATAAATAAAAGAGCAACTCCTATGGTATCTTTTGCCGAAAATCAGTCAGATGGATTAAAGAATCTGGGAAAGATACTCAATTCGGTATAAAATTTTTAATGTTAAAAGATGAGGATAGAAAATTAATAGACGATATAGTTAATGAATAAAATTAAGAATTAAGACATTAATGGTTATGAACAAAATAAATATTGACTTTTTTTTATAAAATTGTAATATATGTAAAATTTTAAAGAGATGTCCTTTAATCTGGTCCTGCGAGATTGGAAAGGTAAAAATATGAAATGCCTTCTTTCTGTATATTTTGCAGGGAAGGCTTTTTTAATTTATATAAATAGGTGGTGAAAAATGGATAGAAATTATAAAATTAAAGCAGAACTTATGGATGCGCAGTCAATAGAAAGAGCATTAAAAAGAATTGCACATGAAATAATTGAAAAAAATAAAGGGGCAAAAAATTTAGTAATAATCGGGATTCGTAAAAGAGGGGATATCCTTGCACGTAGATTATCTGATATAATAAATAAAATAGAAAAAATATCTGTGCCAGTTGGCTTTATTGATATAACCCTATACAGGGATGATTATGACTTAAATAAAAGTAAAAAAGAAATATCAGGAAGCGATATCCCTTTTGCTATTGATGGTAAAGATGTTATTATGGTTGATGACGTTTTGTTTGCGGGTAGGACTGCAAGGGCTGGAATGGAAGTTCTTATTGAGTATGGCAGACCTAAAACAATACAACTTGCTGTTTTAATAGATCGTGGTCATAGAGAATTACCAATACAGGCAAATTATGTTGGGAAAAATATTCCAACTGCGTTAAATGAAGAAATAATTGTTATAATCGGCGAAAAAGATGAGAAAGTATTACTTGTAGAAAAAAATAAATAATCAGAAATTTAAAAGGAGGCTTTTATGGCATTTAAACACTTAATAGCCCTTCAGGATATATCAAAAGAAGATATTTTAGATATTCTAAATCTTGCAAAAACTTTTAAAGAAATTATTTTAAAACCTGTAAAGAAAGTACCAACTTTAAAAGGAAAAACAGTTTTAAATATTTTTTATGAACCATCCACAAGAACGAGAACATCATTTGAATTAGCTGCAAAAAGATTAAGCGCAGATGTTTTAAATGTTGCTGTCAGTACAAGTTCTGTTGTAAAAGGAGAAACACTCATTGATACTTTAAGAACAATAGAAGCCATGCAAATTGATTATGTTGTTATTCGACATTCGATATCCGGTGTTCCTTTATTTCTCTCAAAAAATATAAAATCTTCTATAATAAATGCAGGGGATGGGATGCATGAACATCCAACACAGGGATTATTAGATATATTCACAATTATGGAAAAAAAGAAGAAAATTGAAGGATTAAAAGTTGCAATAGTTGGTGATATTGCACATTCACGCGTTGCAAGATCTAATATATGGGGGTTGATTAAATTAGGCGCCAAAATAAGAGTTGTGGGTCCTTCTACCCTCATACCAAAAGATATTGAAAAGTTAGGCGTAGAGGTTTTTACAGATTTAAAGCAGGGGTTAAAAGATGTTGATGTAATAAATATTTTACGAATTCAATTAGAACGACAGAAAAAAAATTTATTCCCGACTATAAGAGAATATGCAATGCTTTTTGGTATAAATACAGAAAAATTAAAATATGCAAAACCAGATTGTATGGTTATGCATCCTGGTCCTATGAATCGCGGGATAGAAATTTCTCCAAATGTTGCAGATGGAGAAAAATCAGTAATAGAAGAACAGGTAACAAATGGAGTTGCAGTTAGAATGGCTGTTTTATATCTCATGGGTGGAGGTAAAAAAGATGAAGTTATTAATTAAAAATGGTGTAGTAATTGATCCGGCAAATAAGATAGAAGAAAAATTAGACCTTCTCATAGTTAATAATATTATATCCAGAAAAGAAAAAAATATTGTTGATAATCAGGCAAAGATAATCGATGCAGAAGGCTGTATTGTAACCCCAGGTTTTATTGATATGCATACCCATTTAAGGGAACCGGGTTTTGAATATAAAGAAACCATAGAAACAGGATCAAAAGCAGCAGCAAAAGGCGGATTTACAACAATTTGTTGTATGCCAAATACAAATCCACCGATTGATAATCAGGCAATGGTTGAATTTATTAATATGAAATCAAAACAAGTAGGGATAGTTGATGTTTTGCCTGTGGGAACTATAACAAAGGCAAGGGAAGGAAATGAATTATCGCCAATTGGTGAACTTGTAAAAGCAGGTGCTGTTGCTATATCTGATGATGGAAATTGTGTTGCAAATTCGGAAATTATGAGGAGGGTTTTACAATATACACAGATGTTTGATATTCCTGTTATTGATCATTGTGAAGATATAAGTTTAACATCTGAAGGAGTAATGAATGAAGGGTATTATTCAACACTTTTAGGGTTAAAAGGCATTCCTGCTGCAGCAGAAGAAATAATGGTAGCAAGGGATATTTTATTAGCAAAAGATTTTGGTGGTAGAATTCATATTGCGCATATTTCAACAGAAGGTTCAGTTGAAATAATAAGATGGGGTAAAAAAGTGGGAGTAAATGTAACAGCAGAAGTTACCCCACATCATTTCACGCTGGATGATTCTATGCTACAAACTTATGATACAAACTATAAAATGAAGCCACCTCTTCGTTCAAAATCTGATATAAAAGCAATTAAAAAAGGATTAAAGGATGGAATAATAGATGTAATAGCAACAGATCATGCACCCCATGCCGAACTGGACAAACATGTTGAATTTAATATTGCCACAGATGGAATAATCGGGTTAGAAACTGCATTTCCATTAATTATTACAGAACTTGTTCATACAAAAGTTTTAAATTTACAGGAAGCAATTGCAAAAATTACATTCAATCCAGCTAAAATATTAAAATTAAAAAAAGGAAGTTTATCAGAAGGAGAAGTTGCAGATATAGTAATTTCAAATATTGATAAAGAAGTATTAATTACCGAAGATTTTTTTGCATCCCGTTCAACGAATTCACCATTTTTAGGTATGAAACTTAAAGGAAGTATAGAAAAAGTAATTAAAAATGGAAAAATTATTTATGAAGAAGGAGGAAATTAAAATGAAAAGAAAATATCCTAAAAAAAGAAAAAAGATGCAGATTGAAAAAGATTTATTTGCAAAAGCCATTTTATTTTTAGAAGATGGCTCTTTCTATGAAGGAATATCAATAGGTTCATCAGGTGAGACTTTTGGGGAAATTATATGCGAAACATCAGAAACAGGATATCAGGAAATAATTACAAATCCTTCATCCAAAGGTAAAATTATATGTTTTACTTATTCGGAAATAGGTAATTATGGTGTAAATAAAGATGACGAGGAATCTGATAATATTCATGCTTGCGGTATTATTGCAAAACAAATCAGCAAAGTAACAAGCAACTGGCGAGCACAAAAAAGTTTTATAGATTATTTAAAAGAAAATAAAATAGTTGCAATAGAAGAAATTGATACAAGAAAACTTTTTAAACATATAAAAAAGAATGGAGAAATGAAAGGTGTTATATCAACTATTGATTTCAATATTATTTCATTAAAAGATAAATTAAAAAAATTTATTGATAATTATAATGACAACTTTTCTGAAATTGTTTCTACTAAAAAAGAATATAAATGGGTTGATAAATTAAAACCACTGGATGTTTTTGAAAAAGAAAAATTATATTTAAAAATTACAAATAATAAAGAAAATTTAAAAGTTGTAGTGATTGATTGTGGAATTAAAAGAAGTTTTTTACAGATGCTTGCATCATCAAATTTTTCAATTACTGTTGTTCCTGTTAATACAAAGGCAGAAAAAATTTTAGAATATGATCCTGATGGAATAGTTATATCAAATGGTCCTTCAAGACCTGAAAAACTTGATTTTCTTATAAATGAAGTTAAAAAATTGTTAGGTAAAAAACCTTTATTAGGTATAGAATTAGGACATTTAATTTTAGCACGCGCCCTTTCATTAAATATTTATAAAATGAATTGTGGTCACCATGGAATGAATCATTCAGTAAAAAATTTAGAAAATAATACAGTTGAAGTTGTTTGTCAGAGTCATAGTTATGCAGTTGAACAGAAATCACTTAAAAATTCACAACATAAAATTAATATATCACATATAAATTTAAATGATAATACAATAGAAGGAATAGATTGCCCTGAAATAAAATTATTTTCTATACAATACTATCCATTAGCAAGACCTGGTGCACATGATGCACCTTTTGTTATTAATAAATTTATTGATTATATTAAAAAAAACAAGGAGGCCAAATAATGGCAAAAAGAAAAGATATAAAAAAAATAATGATAATCGGTTCTGGTCCTATTGTCATAGGACAGGCATGCGAATTTGATTATTCAGGGACACAGGCATTAAAAGCATTAAAAGAAGAGGGCTATGACGCAATTTTAGTTAATTCTAATCCTGCAACAATAATGACTGATCCGGAATTTGCATACAAAACTTATATAGAACCAGTAAATGCAGAATTTGTTGAAAAAATTATTGCAAAAGAAAAACCAGATGCGCTTTTACCAACAATGGGTGGACAGAGTGGTTTAAATCTTGGAGCATTTTTAAGTGAAAAGGGGATTTTAAAAAAATATGGTGTAGAATTAATAGGAGCAGATTATAACGCAATTTCAAAAGCAGAAGATAGATTGCTTTTTAAAAAAGCAGTTCAAAAAATTGGATTAGAAGTTCCTGAAAGTGAATATGTTGATTCTATAGAAGATGCTATAAAAACAACAGAAAAAATTAAATTTCCTATAATAATCAGACCTGCTTTTACTTTAGGTGGGGCTGGCGGTTCTGTTGCATATAATATGGAGGAATTTAAAGAAAAAGTATATTTGGGACTAAAAGAATCACCGGTAAATAAAGTCCTTTTAGAAGAATCAGTTCTCGGCTGGAAAGAATATGAATTGGAATTAATGCGTGACCATAAAGATAATGTTATTTTAATCTGTACCATTGAAAATTTTGATCCTATGGGAGTTCATACAGGAGATTCAATTTGTTCTGCTCCTGCCCAAACATTTACAGTTCGCGAATCCCAATTATTAAAAGATGCTGGTATCGACATTATGAGAGAAATCGGTGTAAATGGGGGAGTCAATATTCAATTTGCTGTAAATCCTGAAAATGGTAAGGTTAAAGTTATTGAATTAAATCCTCGTGTATCCCGTTCATCTGCTCTTGCTTCCAAAGCAACAGGATTTCCAATTGCACGAGTAGCAACAAAACTTGCAATTGGATATACCCTGGATGAAATTCTAAATACTATGACAAAATCAACGCCTGCATCTACTGAACCAACAGTTGATTATGTTGTTACAAAAGTATCCAGATTTACTTTTGAAAAATTTAAAGATACAAAAGATATTTTAAGCACACAGATGAAAGCAATTGGTGAAGTTATGTCTATTGGCAGGACATTTAAAGAATCAATTAATAAGGCATTACGTTCACTGGAAATAGGCAGATATGGATTTGGATGTGATGGTAAAGATCCAGATATTAATAAATTAACTAATGAAGAAATAAAAATGAAATTACAGGAACCAAACTCACAGCGAATCTGGTACATAAGATACGCTTTAGAAAAAGGTATGACTCCAGAAGAAATAAATAATTTATCTAAAATTGATAAATGGTTTATTTATCAATTAAAGGAAATTTTAGATCATGAATATAAAATGAAAAAATGGGTCTCTATAAATAAAAAAATTACTAAAGAAAATATAAATGAGGTGAAACTACTTATTAAAAAAGCTAAAAAAGAAGGATTTTCAGATATTCAACTCGCAAAAATTTTCAATCTAAAAGAAGAACAAATAAGAAAAATTAGAAATAAATTAAAAATTAAACCAGTTTATAAGCATTTAGATACCTGCGCTGGTGAATTTGATGCAAAAATTCCATATCTTTATTCTACTTATGAAGAAGAAAATGAAAATCCTGTAAGCAATAGAAAAAAAACAGTTATTTTAGGTGGTGGCCCAAACAGAATAGGACAGGGAATCGAATTTGATTATTGTTGTGTTCATGGTGTGTTTGCATTACGTGACGAAGGATATGAAGTTTCTATGGTTAATTGTAATCCAGAAACAGTTTCTACTGATTATGATACATCTGATAAACTTTATTTTGAACCTTTAACTTTTGAAGATATTTTAAATATATACGAAGAGGAAGGAAGAAATACGGGTTTTATTGTTCAATTTGGTGGTCAAACACCTCTTAAACTTGCAATGGAACTTTATAAAAATAAAGTTAATATAATAGGAACTTCCCCAGTTTCTATTGATATTGCAGAAGACAGAAAAAAATTTGATAAAGTACTTTCAAAATTAAAAATAATAAGGCCAGAAAATGGAACTGCAAGGTCTATTGATGAGGCATGGAAAATTATTAAAAAAATAGGTTATCCTGCCTTAGTTAGACCATCTTATGTTTTAGGTGGAAGAGCAATGGAAATTGTTTATGATGATGAAACTTTCAAAAATTATGCAAAAGAAGCATTTATAGTTTCTGAAAAATATCCTATTCTTATTGATAAATTTTTAGAAGATGCTATAGAGATAGATGTTGATTGTGTCTCTGATGGCAAAGATGTTGTGATAGCAGGAATAATGGAACATATAGAAGAAGCAGGAATTCATTCAGGCGATTCTGCTTGTGTTTTGCCGCCATATACATTAAGAAAAGATTTAATAGAAAAGATAAGAGATTATACATATAAATTAGCTCGCGAATTAAAAGTAATTGGTCTTATGAATGTTCAGTATGCAATAAAAAACGATATAGTTTATGTCCTTGAAGTAAATCCCAGGGCATCTAGAACTGTTCCTTTTGTTTCAAAAGCAACAGGTATTCCGTGGGCAAAAATTGCCACAAAAATAATGCTTGGTAAAACATTAAAAGAATTAAAAATCAAAGAAAATCTTGATTTAAAACATGTTGCTGTAAAAGAAGCAGTATTTCCATTTGCTAAATTTTCTGGGGTTGATGTTGTATTAGGTCCAGAAATGAAATCAACAGGCGAAGTTATGGGAATTGATAATAATTTTGGGCATGCTTATTATAAAGCACAGATTGCCGCTGGTCAGAAACTTCCTTTATCAGGCACAGTTTTTATCAGTGTAAAAAATAAAGATAAACGTCAGATTATATTTGTTGCAAAAAAATTTGAAGACATGGGATTTAAAATAATTGCAACCGAAGGAACTGCTAATGCGCTAAATAATTCTGGTATAAATGTTCAAAAAATTTTAAAAGTTCATGAAGGAAGGCCAAATATTTTAGATGCAATGAAAAATAAAGAAGTTGATCTTGTAATAAATACACCGGTCGGAAAAGGGTCAAGAAGCGATGATTTTGAAATAAGAAGAAACGCTGTTATTTTAGGTATACCTTATACAACAACCTTATCTGGGGTGCAGGCAATTGTTACTGCTATTGAGTCAGTTAAAAAACAGGATTTTACAATTAAGAGTTTACAGGAATATTATGAATGATATTTGATTCTAAAATAATTTATAATAAAAAAATATCGGAAAATTTTTATCATTTGAAATTAAAAATTAAAAAAAATTTAGTCCCTTTACCAGGACAGTTTGTTAATATTCTTATTGATGATAGTTGTGACATTTTTTTACGCAGACCATTTTCTATTTTTAACTATGAAAATGAAAAATTAGAAATAGTTTATAAAGTAATAGGAAAAGCCACTAAAATTTTATCCAGTAAAAAAAAAGGTGAAACAATAAATTTCTTAGGGTTTCTTGGAAATTCATATTTAGATTTTATTTCAAATAATGATAACACTTCAAATGATATTATATTACTTGGGGGTGGCACAGGCATTGCATCACTTAATTTTCTATGTCAATGGCTTAAAAATAAAAAATATAAATTTACTTTATTATATGGAGCAAAAACAAAAAAAGAAATATTTTTTTTAAAAAATTTTAAAAAATTTAATACAATTTTTACAACTGATGATGGCAGCTATGGAAATAAAGGATTTATAACTCATTATTTGGAAAAAATAGTAAATAATAACTCGTTGATATTTGCCTGTGGTCCTGAACCGATGCTTCTTACAATTAAAAATTTAGAATTAAAAAATAAAATATATGCATCTTTTGAATCTTATATGGGATGTGGTTTTGGTGTATGTCTCTCATGTGTAATTAAAGTTAAAACAGATAATAATGGTTTTGAATATAAAAGAGTTTGTAAAGAAGGACCTGTTTTTGATTTAAATTCAGTTATTCTGGAAAAAGATTAATTATGGAAATAAATACCACTGTTAAAATAGGAAAGTTGATTTTAAAAAATCCTGTAATGCCTGCTTCTGGAACATTTGGATATGGACTTGAATATAAGAATTTTTTTAATTTATCAGAATTAGGGGCAATTGTAACCAAAGGACTTTCCATAATTCCTGTCAAAGGTAATAAACCACAAAGGTTGATTGAAACATCGTCTGGTATTTTAAATTCAATTGGATTACAAAATATTGGAGTGGAAAATTTCATTAATGAAAAATTACCAGAATTAAAAAAATATAAAATCCCAATAATTGTAAATATCTACGGCAAAACTATTGACGAATATATAAGAGTTGCAGAAAGATTATCTGAAGTAAATATTGATGCAATTGAAATTAATATTTCATGTCCAAATGTTAAAAAAGGCGGGATACAATTTGCTTCTGATAAAAAAGCAATTAAAAAATTACTTTATAACATAAAAAAAATTTATACAAGAACAATCATAGTAAAATTATCACCTAATATTAATCCTGTAGAAGATATTGCAATACTATGTGAAGAATACGGTGCGGATTCAGTATCATTGATTAATACCTTACAGGGTTTAGCAATAGATATTATAAAAAGACGTCCTGTTCTTTCAAATATTTATGGAGGACTTTCTGGACCTGCTATAAAACCTATAGCACTTGCAATGGTTCATAAAGTTTATAAAAAAGTTAAGATACCTGTGATAGGTATAGGCGGAATAATGACATATAAAGATGCTATTGAATTTTTAATTGCAGGGGCAACAGCAATTCA
Source organism: Candidatus Methylomirabilis sp. (assembly GCA_020722985.1). Lineage (GTDB taxonomy): Bacteria > Oederibacteriota > PGYV01 > PGYV01 > DYJU01 > DYJU01. Next base: position 8,020 of record DYJU01000015.1, on the reverse strand, counting down.
AATTGGTTCTGCAAATTTCAGGGATCCACTTACGTGTATAAAAGTAATAGATGGAATAAAAAATTTTATGAAATTAAATAAAATAGATGATATTAATTTATTGATTGGAACTTTAAATTATTAAAAAATTTATGATTTATTTAAAATATTTTAATTTTTTATTATTAATTTTTTTATTACCATTAAATTCATTTTCTTTATATATAATTTTAGATTCCAATATAGTAAAAGAAGGAAACCTGATAAAAATAAAAATTAAAAATGAAAGAATTTTGCAGGCAGGTGAAGTTGAATTTTTAAATAAAAATTTTCAAATTTATTTTGATAAATACGAGCCAATGGAAAGACAATATGTTTATTCATGCTTAATTCCTGTGCCACTTAATATTTCTGAAAAAAAAGAAATTAATATAAAAATACTTGTTAATAAACAAATTATTGAAAAGAAAGAAAAAATCATAATAAAAAAAATTAAATTACGGAAATCTATTATTAAAACAAACAAGATAGATCAAAATTTTTTTAATGATATAAAAAAGGATAAAAATATTTTAAGTAATCTACAAAATCAAATTATATCTGCAAAATTTAAATTTCCATTTATTATGCCTGTTGAAGGTGAAATTACTACTGATTTTGGTTCAGAAAGGATTTATAATGATGGCGTTACAAGATGGCGTCATAAAGGCATTGATATCTCTGCTAAAAAGGGAACTCCCGTAAAAGCCACAAACAATGGAATTGTTGCAGGAACTTATTCATCTAAAATTTATGGGAATTTTGTTATAATAAACCATGGTGTAGGAATTTATTCTTTATATATGCATCTACAAAAAGTTTATGTTAAAAATAATCAACAAGTTTTTAAAAATGATATTATTGGCACTGTTGGAGATACTGGTTTTGCAACAGGTCCACATCTACATTGGCAAATAAATATTCATAAAATCCCTATTAATCCAAAGGAATTATTGATAAATTGGTAATTTCTTTTTTATTATATTTCTAAAACGTTTTATTTATTTTAATGTGAAACTTGACAAAATATATTTTATACGTTATAATAATAAAATAATTACAAAAAATTTTCAATTTTGTGAGGTTTATTTGAAAATATACGATTTAATTGAAAATATTAAAATCTGGACGGAAATCTATAGAGAAAGTTCTGAAGAGGATAAGGAAACAGATGCATGGAAAAAGAACATGTTAAAAGTTCTATCAAAGTTAAATGTGGCAGAGGAATTAGAATTAACACCATTTAAACAAAAATTAGAAGACATAATAAATCTCGCTAAAAAAAATGAATTTAATCAGATAACAAATATTTATGAAGAATTGAAAAACATTGAAAAATATTTTCAAGAAAATTATGATACTTTTAATTAAGAAGGATATTTTATGAAAATGATAGACCTTTATGAAATTATAGAAACATGGATATCAATTTATAAAAATTTAACAAGACCTGATATTTATTCTCAAATGGATGAAAAATACACAAAAGGTTTGTTAAAAGTAGCATCTGTACTAAAAATTATTGAAGAAATAAAAAATACACTAGTTGAAAAATATTTATCAAAAGCTATTGAAGAGGCAAAAAGTGGTGATTTTTCTAAATTGGATGAAATAAATATTTATTTTAATGAAATAGAAAAAGATTTAAGGGATAAAATAACAAACACTTACCCAAAAAATTAATATTTTACTATTGATTTTATCAATTTTTATAGTAAAATCATTATAACTAAATTTTGATTTTGGTGATAATTATGTCAGTATTAATAGTAGGTTCTATAGCGTTTGATACAATTATAACTCCTTTTGATAATAGAAAGAGATTACTTGGCGGAGCATGCATTTATGGCTCTCTCGCTTGTTCTCTTTTTTGTAAACCGTTTATTATTGGTGTTGTTGGGAAGGATTTTAAAGATTCTCATTTTAATTTTTTAAGGAAAAAAGGGATAGATACAAGTGGTATAGTAAAGGTAAATGGAAAAACTTTTTTCTGGAAAGGCAGATACAATTATGATATGAAAACACGTCAATCCTTAAAAACAGATCTTAATGTATTTGAAAACTTTAATCCTGAAATATCCAACAAACATAAAAATTTGCCATTTTTATTTCTTGCAAATATAGATCCAGAATTACAGTTAAAAATTCTAAATTCTATGAATAATTTAAAATTTAGTATATGTGATACAATGGATTACTGGATAAAAAATTCTAAAAAAAATCTAATGAAAGTTTTAAAAAAAGTAAATTGCGTTGTTTTAAATGATGAAGAAATAAGAGAATTTTCAGGTAGTTTTGATTTAATAAAAGGAGCAAAATTTATCCAAAAAATAGGTCCTGAATATGTAATTATAAAAAAAGGAGAATATGGTGCATCAATATTTGGACCTGATTTTTATTTTTCCATACCTTCATATCCTGTAGAAAATGTTATTGATCCCACAGGTGCAGGGGACACCTTTGGGGGTGCTTTTATAGGTTATATTGCTAAACACAATAAAATAAATAAAAAAATCATAAAAAATGCAATTGCTTATGCAAATACCATTGCTTCATTTACAGTTGAGGATTTTGGAATAAATAAATTATCCAAAATTACTATACTTGATATAAAAAAAAGAATTAATAAATTAAAACAAATTGTAATATTTTAAGGAGTTTAATAAAATGTTAGATGAAATAAGAGCAGATAGATTAAAAAATTTAGAGCCATATGTATTAGGCGTTGTTAAAAAGCAACTGATAACTTTAAGAAAACAGGGAAAGGATATTATTGATTTTGGAATGGGTAATCCGGATGGGGCTACCCCTCAGTATATTGTAGATAAACTAATAGAAGCAGTAAAAAATCCTAAAAATCATAGATATTCAGCATCAAGGGGTATTTATAAATTAAACTTAGCATTAAGCGATTGGTATAAAAGGCGTTTTAATGTTATAATTGACCCTGTAAAAGAAGCTATAACAACCATAGGTGCAAAGGAAGGGATTTCACATTTAATGTATGCAATTATAAATCCGGGAGATAATGTTATTATTCCTATGCCTTGCTATCCAATTCATGCAGTTTCTGTTAAACTTGCGGGAGGTAATGTTATTCCTATTTCTTTATTAGAAGAAAACGATTTATTCGAAAATATTAAAAAAACTTATGAAATAACAACTCCAAAACCAAAGGTGATTTTAATAAGTTTTCCACATAACCCAACTACAAAAGTAATTGATATTGATTTTTTTAAAAAAATTGTTGATTTTGCATTAAAAAATAAAATAATAATAATTCATGATATTGCTTATGCAGAAATTTATTTTGATGATTATATACCGCCTTCTTTATTGCAGGTAGAAGGTGCTAAAGAAATAGGTGCGGAAGTATATTCTTTATCAAAAACATTTAATATGCCTGGATGGCGGGTAGGCTTTTTAGCTGGGAATGAGAAAATTATAGGCGCATTAGAGCAGATTAAAAGTTATCTTGATTATGGTATGTTTCAGCCAATACAGATTGCAGCAATTCATGCGCTAAATAGCAGAGATGATTGTGTTGGTGAATTAAGAAGTATATATAAATCAAGAAGGGATATTTTAGTTCAGGGACTAAAAAAACTTGGATGGGAAGTTGAATTGCCCAGAGCAACAATGTTTGTCTGGGCTAAAATTCCTGAAAAATTTAAAGGAATGTCTTCTGTTGAATTTTCAATAAAAATGATAAATGAAGCAGAATGTGCAGTTTCTCCGGGTAGTGGTTTTGGCAAAGAAGGAGAAGGATATATAAGATTTGCTTTGATAGAAAATGAATTAAGAACTAAACAGGCACTTAAAAATATAAAAAAATTGATGAATGCTTAGAAAGGGGAAAAAATGATTTCTGAAAGGATGAAAAAAATTTCACCTTCTATTACACTTTCAATTGATGCAAAAGCAAAACAAATGAAAAAGGATGGCATAGATCTTGTCGGATTTGGGGCAGGTGAGCCTGATTTTAATACACCAGAAAATATAAAGGAATCTGGTATTAAAGCAATAAAAGATAATTTAACTCGTTATACTCCATCATCCGGTATACCAGAATTAAAACAGGCAGTAGTTGACAAATTAAAAAAAGATAATAATTTAGAATATAAAACATCAGATATAATAATATCCTGTGGGGCAAAACATTCTTTATTTAATATTTTTATGACAATATTAAATCCTGGCGATGAGGTTATAATTTTTTCTCCTTATTGGGTATCTTATGAGGAACAGGTTAAAATTGCTGATGGGATACCAATTTTTGTTAATCTTAAAAGAGAGGATAATTATGAAATTGATTTTGATTTATTAAACTCTAAAATAACCAAAAGAACAAGAGCAATAATAGTTAATTCTCCTTCCAATCCCACAGGTGCTATATTATCAACGTCATCACTTGAAAAATTAGCAGAAATTTCTTTTAAAAATAACCTTTTTATAATATCTGATGAGATTTATGAAAAATTGATTTATAATAATAAAAAACATATATCCATTGCTTCTTTATCAAAAGAAGTTAAAAAAAATACAATTGTTGTAAATGGAGTATCCAAAACTTATGCAATGACAGGATGGAGAATTGGTTATCTCGCATCAGAAAATAAGGAGATAGTTTCAGCAATCAATAATTTGCAATCACATTCAACCTCCAATCCAGCAACAATGACCCAGTATGCTGCATTAGAAGCATTAAAAACAGATGAAAGCATAATTGCAGAAATGATAAAAGAATTTGATAACAGAAGAAAATATATGATGAAAAAATTGGATAATATTAAAAATCTTTCTTATATTGAACCTCAGGGTGCATTTTATATTTTCCCTAATTTTAATAAAATTATTGGCAAAGAGATTAAAGGGAAAAAGATAGATGGTTCTCTTACACTTTCAGATATTTTATTAAACGAAGCAAAAGTTGCCGTTGTCCCTGGTATAGCATTTGGAGCAGATAATTGTTTTCGTCTTTCTTATGCAACTTCAATAGTTAATATAGACAAAGGACTTGATAGAATATCAGAAATATTTAATATATAATCAAAGGACTTCAGGATGGAACCTGTCTGGCTTAAAAAAGTAATTTGCAAAGCATGTTCAGCGGAATTTTTAACTCCCAGAATTCGCAGTTCAACTCTTAAAGTTAAATCAATAGATTCTGATTTTAAAAAAAATTATGATTGTCCTATTAATCCTTTACTGTATACTGTGACTTCCTGTCCATTCTGTAATTATTCAGCCAGAAACGAAGAATTTGATAAACAGGAACTTGATTATCATCCTGAAATAATAAAACTGGCATCAGCAATAAAAGAAGCAAAAAAGAATATCGTTTTCCCTCAGGAAAAAGAAATAACTACAAAGCAAGCAGAGCAAAAACATATTCTTGCTATTACATTTTATAAACAATACAAACCTCCCAATTTAAATACTATATCAGGACTTTATATGCATTTAGCATGGATTTTTAGAGATGAAAAAAATATTGAAAAAGAACAGGAATACTTAGAAAAAACATTAGAGTATTATATTCAAACTTATGAAAAAGGTAATTTTATTCCTGAATCTATTGGTGAACCAGGCATAATGTATTTAATCGGAGAGATAAACAGAAGATTGGTGAATTATTCTGATGCTGTTCAATGGTTTTCAAAAGCATTAAAGCATAATGAAATTAAAAGTTATCCTAATATTGAACACATGATTAGAGATTCCTGGGAAAAAATAAATGAGGAAAAGAAAAAAAATGAAATTAAATAAATTAGTAGAGGTGATAGTTTATGAGAATTGCTTTGGTTACTGATACATATAGACCCAGAGTTAATGGAGTGGTTGCCTCAATTGATACATTTGCAAATGAATTCAGAAAATTAGGACATGAAGTAAAAATTGTAGCGCCAGAATATCCTGCTTCTCAAATTGATGTAAAAGATAAAGATAATGAAAAATATGTTATACGAATTAAATCTCATTATCTTTTTTTTGATCCAGAAGATAGATTGCCAGACCCCAAACTTCCTTCATCTAAAAAAAGGATAAAAGAAGAAATATTAAATTTTAAATTTGATATAATTCATACACAAACACCTTTTACATTAGGTATGGAAGCAATAAAATGGGCAAAGAAATTAAATAGTCCTATTATACACACCTATCATACGATGTTTGAATCCTATGTTCATTATTTTAAATTTATACCCAAACCAATTGCAATATGGCTAACTAAAAAAATAAGTAAATGGTATTGCGATAAAATGGATTTAAATATAACTCCTTCTACTCAGATGAAGGAACTTTTACTATCTTATGGAATCAAAAAACCCATTGAAGTTAATCCAACCGGTATTAAAATTGACAAATTTAAAATTTTCAATGGAGATGATTTCAGAGAAAAATATAATATTCCCAAAGATACCATTTTATTATTATTTATGGGTAGAATTGGAGCAGAAAAAAATATACCATTTTTATTTAAAGTTTTAAAAAATATTTTAAATAAAAAACCTAATACTAAATTGATAGTTGCTGGCAAAGGTCCAGCAGAAGAAGAAGTTCATAAAGCAGCAGAAGAAATTGGGGTTAAAGATAATGTTATTTTTCTTGGATATTTTGAACCACAGGATTGGGTAAATTGTTATGCTGCTGCGGATCTTTTCACTTTTGCCTCTGTTACAGAAACGCAAGGATTGGTTGTCACTGAAGCAATGGCAGTTGGAACTCCTGTAGTTGCAGTTGGCGCCATGGGTGTTGCTGAAGTTATGAAAGGGAATAGGGGAGGGGTTTTAGTTAACCTTGATGTTAATGAATTTTCAGAAGCGGTATTAAAATTTTTAGATGATAAAAATTTTTATGAAGAGAAACGAAAAGAAGCATTTGAATATGCAAAAGAATGGTCAGCAGAAACAATGGCAAAAAAATTACTTGAAAAATATGAAAAAGCAATTGAATTAAAGAAGAAATAAAATGAAAATAAACAAATTAATAATTTTATTATTTATTTTAATAATTACTTTAATATCCTGTAATAAAGGAAGTAAAAAATTTAAAATTATTCTTATTGGAACTTCTGAATGTAATGCATGCAATGAATCAAAAAAAATTTATAATGAAATTTTAAAAAAATTTAAAAATAAAATTAAATTTATTTATTATGATATTTCAACTGATGAAGGGAAAAAGTTATTTAACGATTATAATGGGAAAAGTTTACCTTTGTCAATATTTTTTAACAGTGAAGGGAAGGTATTTTTTGTATCCCAGAGTAAACTACCTGAAGATGCAATAATTGCTATATTAAATGCTGAAGGATTTAAGTAAAATCAGCGGATAAAATTTTTAAAATTTTATCCGCTGCAAAGTATATTTGTAAAAGAGCATAAAACGGAGAAATCCGTTTTTATTTTATATAGAAAGAAATAAATCTAAAATAACTGGGTCAATTTTTTTCGATTTTTTTTCTTTTATATACTTTTCAAATTTTTTAAATTTTTCCGGATTAAAAATTAAAAGATGTTCGCGTGTAGGATAATAACCTTCATAATTTTCAGTGTCAGTTAAAAGAATTTCTTTTTTCTTTTCCATAAATTTTTTTCACCTCCTTTTTTAAAAATTTTTGAATATGATATATCTGTATTTTATTTGGATTATTCCTGTAATTAAACCATCTATTAACAGTGCAAAAAGCAACCCCCAAAATATCCGCAAGTTTCTTCTGAGATATTTTTTTCTCCAATCTCACAATTTCTAATTCTTCAATTATTTTTTTTGTTTCAAAATTTTTCATTCTTTCAACCTTTTTAATTATATCATTATATAGCAAATTATAGCATATTATAGCAAATATGTCAAGTAAAAAATTTAAGTAATTTACAATTGCTAATTATCAATTTAAAATAAAAAATTATATACATAATTAAATTCTAATTTAACAATACATAATTTAAATGCCAGAAAACTGGCATTTGTGATAAAAATTTGACATATAATTATTTAA
>DYJU01000091.1 GCA_020722985.1 Candidatus Methylomirabilis sp. | reverse complement strand
ATAAAAAATCTCATTTACAAATCAGATTCAGTTAAGTAAAATTAATAAATAAAATCAGGAGAAAATTTCAATGAAAAAAGTATTGTTTTATATAATAATATTTTTATTACTTACATTTATAATTTTATTTTTAAAATGTAAAAAGGAAAAAAATTAGTTCCTCCAGAAAAGGAAATAATAAAAAAAGAAAAAATTTTAGAACCTTCTGTAAGAACAAAAATAATTACCACACCTGAAAAAGGGGAAATTAATTATGATGCTTTTGTAATGAAAATAGATGCAAATGGCAATTCTTTATGGTTTAAAACTTATGGGGATCTGCATATAAACTGGATAGATTTTATTATAGAGACAAAAGATAAAAATCTATTGGTTTCTGGTAGAAATTATTCATATAAAGAAAAAATTGATGAAATTTTTCTCTCAAAAATTGATAGTGATGGGAATTTAATATGGACAGAGATATTAAACAAAAAAGACGCAGATTTTAATAAATTTTCCGAGCATAAACTTAAAAATGGTATTTTAATTATAGGAAAAATATACAATCCTTATAATGATATGCCAAATATTTACATAACAAAATTAAATTCAGATGGAGATTATGATTGGTCAAAAAATCTGGGAAAAGAATTCTATGAATGGGGATATTATAATTATAACAATTATGATGGAACAGCAATGATAATAGGACTTTCAGAAGAAATAAAAGAAACAAAAACAGATATTTATCTTATAAAAAAGACAAAAAATGGGCAAATTAATAAAATTTTTGGTGGTGATGAGTTTGATTGGGGTTATTCACTTATCAGGGTGAAAGATGGTTATTTAATAACTGGTAATACATTTTCTTTTGGCAATGGTTTAAGTGATATTTATTTGATAAAAGTTGATGCAGATGGAAATTGTATATTTGCAAAAACAATAGGAGATAAAGGTTATGATGACTGTTATAACAGCGTAGAAGATGATAATGGATTTTTAATAGGTGGTGGTGCAACAACTTCTTATAGCAAGGGTGGTTATGATATTTATCTGGTGAAAACAGATTATGATGGTAATGTTATATGGACAAAAACTTTTGGTGAAAAAAGTGATGATGCATGTTATGCAATTACTAAAACTGATGATAATTGTTTTGTCATAGGCGGGATTACAGGTAAAACCATTATTCAGTGATTATTTTTTTAAATTTTGAAGTATTTTTTTTGCCTCTTCTGCTTTTTCAAAATCAGGTTTTTGTTGTAATAATTTTTCAAAAATTTCAATTGCGGTTTTTTTTTCGTTTAATGTGGCAAAAGTAACGCCTAAATTAAATTGTGCCTGATAAAAATCAGGACTATATGTTACCGCTTTTGTATAAAATTCTAATGCCCTTTGAAAATCTTTATTAGCAAAAAATAAATTGCCAAGTAAAAATGCTGCATTGGAAGTGAGTCTTTTATCACAGTATTCAAGTTTTTCATAAGTTTTTAATGCTTCGTTTAACATATTGGTTCTTAAATAAACTTCCATTAAATTATGATAAAAAAGTCCAGTAACAGGTGCTCTTTTTGAAGCTTCTATATAATAATATATTGCCTGGTTATAATATTCAGGATTATTTTCTATTTTTGCAAGCAATGAATAAATTCTTCCTAAATTTCCCCAGTAATAAGAATTTGCAGGATTTAATTCAATACCTTTTTTGTATTCTTTAATTGAATTTAAAATAAGATTTTTTTGATTTTGAACATCTTCGGTTCGTATTGCGAGTTGTTCAAATGCAAGCCCAAGATAAACATGGTATTTTACTTCATAAGGTTCTTTTTCAATGGATTTAATATGTTCTTTTATCGCAAGATCCCATCTGCCATAAACATTTCCTAAAATTTTTCCTTTGTTATAGGAATAATCAGCCAGAAGCATATTGTATGACTTGAAAATTAAAAAGAATGTAAATATAAAAATAATGATATAAAACATAAATTTTACAGGATACTCAATTTCATTCTTAGCAATAATTAAATTAATTTTTTTTATATTAAAAAAATTGTTATAAATAAATGCATGGCATGCCATAAATATGTAAAGTGTTGTATTAATAGCCGCAACACCAAAACTAAAAAGATTCTGGATAAAATATGCTATAAAGCCAGAAAATAAAGCAAGTGAAATAAGTTTTATTTTTATATCATTTATCTTGCCAAAGGGTTTTAAAAACATCCTGGTATAAGCAAATAACAAAGTTAAGTAAACAGATAAGCTAAAAATTCCCATTGTTGCAGCAATATGTAATATTTCATTATGTGCGGTCCGGGATGAAACATTTGTGCCATCTATATATGCAAAATCCAGACCTTCATATTTGGGAAAAATTGCTTTAAATGTATCAACGCCAGACCCCAGTAAAGGATAATCTTTTATTATTTTAAAAGCAGGGATCCATATATGCAAACGAGATTGCTGTAAACTACCTTTTATATCAGTAATTGATTCGGTTATTCTTTTTGTTGCATTTTTTCCCAGTGTTAAACTTAAAATAACTGCAATTGTAAAAAATATTATAGTTATGGCTATCCAGATTTTATATTTCTTTATAATTGTTAAAATTATAGTTCCAGGTGATAGATGAGACAATTCGGCATTTTTTAAAATATCCTTATATAATTTATAAATCCCATAGATAGATAAAAAAAGAATAGAAAAAACAAAACCTAAAAATGGACCCCTGCTTTGTGTTCCAAATAATGAAAGATATAAAAGTATGAATAATATAAATAAGAGGAAAGCAAATAATTTATTTTTATTGATAATCGCAATTATAAAATATGCGATAGTTGCAGGTATTATCATTATAAGTAATGCACCCAAAAAATTAGGATTGCCCATTGATGCAAAATATCTACCTTTTATTACGGATTCTTCATTCCATTTAATAAAATCATAACCGAAAAATTGTGCGATTGAATATAGAGTTATTAAAAAACCGGATAAAAGAAATGCTATACATAATATATTCAAATGCTTTTTTTCTTTTATAAATTGAACAGCAAGAAAATATAGTATGACATAATTTATATTTGAAAGGGAACCTGCAAAATTTTCATATTCACCCCTGAAAGAAAGGTGGGGGGCAACACTGATAAAAGTGCAAATTATATTCATTATAACCAATAAAATTAAAGGAAAATCAAGCGGGGTTTTTATAAATTCTATTCTTTTTAATTCCACTGATTTTAATAACCATATACCGAGTAAAAGTGCAGTTAAAATTCTAAGTAAAGTAAGTTTTGGTAATTCAAACTGATCATAAGATTTTATATTAAAATATAAAGGAATTATAAATAGAATTATAGCAAGTAAATAAAAACCTAAATTATCATATAATTTTACTAATTTATTTTCTTCTGTTTTTAACCTATCTTTTGTTATGTTTTTTGCCATTTTTACCCATAGATAAATTTAATTACGAATAGTATATGATAAAAAAAAGGTAAGTCAAGGAAAAACAAAAAGCAAATATGAGATATAAGTTTTTATTAACTTTCTTATTTTAGTTTTGAAAATTTTTTTAAGAATTTTAAAATATCCACCATGACTCTCCTTATTTTCCATTACTTCCAATATAAAAATATTGACGTTAAATTATACCGTGATATAATTTAAATTATAAATTACATATAGCACCGGAGGAATATATGAAAAGATTTTTTTTAAGTGTGTTTTTATTTATAAATTTTACTTTAATTTATTCTGAAAATGTTCCAACTGTCCAGGCAATTCCGCAAACTAATAAGCCATATTATTTTTCTAATGGTGAATTAGGCGTTTACAGAAATTTTAGAGATTTTATAGGTTTTGATATAAAGGCATCTTCTACTTTTAATAAATTATATAATGCTGATAAATTAAATGACAATAATTATTTTACTGCGTGGGTAAATAAAAAAACAAATGCAGGAATAAATGAATATATTGAATTTATTTTTAAAGAAATACATTTTACTAAAATATTTGAAAATAAAAAGAAAAGAGTAATTTTAGAAGGATTGAGAATAATAAATGGATTTTGTAAAGATGAAAAATCATGGCAAGATTATGCAAGAGTTATGGCAGTAAAAATATATCATAATAAAAAATTAATATGCATAGTAAAATTTTTTGATACAGATACCTGGCAGGAAGTAAAGTTACCTGAAAAAATAATTTTAAAACCAGGTGATAAAATAAGGATAAAAATTATAGATAATTATCCGCAAGAATTAGATAGAGTTAAAAAGAAAATTGCAATAACAGAAATACAACTTTTAGGATATATGTAAACTTTATTAACATCAATAACGTCAAATTTTGGGTGGGTGATTATATATAGATTATATTAAAAATTTTAAAAATGAGGTTTTAATGAAAAAGTATTTAGTTTTTTTGGTTGTAATTTTTTCACTGTTCTTTATTTGTTCTTTTATTTTTGCAGATGAAATTGAAGAGATTGCAAAAGATGAAATGTCAGTTCAGGAGAATGCTTATGAAGTGATGTCTGATGAACAGCAAGCTCAGTTAACCGAAGAATGCTTACATCCAAAATGGTTAAAAGTAAATCAACAGGAAAGAGAAAAAATAGGGCAGCAAGTTAGAGAAAAATGGGCAAAAATGTCACCGGAACAAAAGAAAGCAGCAATTGAAAAATTAAAAAAGAAATGTGATTCACTACCCGAGGAACAAAAACAAAGAATTAGAGAAAGAGCAAAGGAAAGATGGAATTCGTTATCTAATGGAGAAAAAGAAGCAATGAAAAATAAATGGAATGAAAAATGGATAAATTTATCAGAAGAACAGAGAGAACAGATAAGAGAAAAAGCAAAAAATAAATGGAATTCTTTATCTGATACTGAAAGGCAAAATTTGAGAGAATATGCAAAAGAAAAATGGAATAAAATGTCTCCTGAAAAGAAAAAACAAGTTAAAGAAAGAGCAAAGAAAAGATGGCAAAGTTATTCTGATAATGAAAAAGCAAAGATAAAAGAACGGACAAAAGGAAAAATGATGGAAAGAAAAGGGAAAAAATAATAGATAAAGGAGCATAGATTTTTTCTATGCTCCTTTATCTTTTTAATGGAGAAATATTAAATTATGAGAAAAAATTTGTTTTTTTTAATATTGTTTTATTTATTTTATTCTTATATTTATTCAATTGAACAGCCCAGCACTTCTATGATGACTTATGATAGTTTAGCGATTATCTGGGAATATATGCCTGATGATGCAAAGAAAAAGACAATAAGCGATTTAAAAGATATATGGGAAAAAATGTCAATAGAAGAAAAAAGTAAATTTGTTGATGGAATAAAAGATTGGTGGAATGGACTTAAGGATGATGAAAGAGATGAAATAATAAAAAGAACAAAAGAAAAGTGGGATGCCTTGACAGAAGAACAAAAAAGATTATTAATTTTAAAAACAAAAGAATGGTGGGCGGGACTTTCGCCCAATGAAAAAAATGAAATGTTAATAAGATTAACTCAACAATGGGAAATTTTATCTGAAAAAGAAAAGAATCAAATAATTAAAGGGGTAGATAACTGTTGGAAGAGAATGACTGATTTACAAAAAGAAATTGCAATAGAAAGAGCTAAAACATGGTGGGTTAATTTAAATTATGAAATGCAAGAAGAATTGATTATTAAAGCAAAAGAAAAATGGAAAGCAATTCCAGAGAAAAGAAAAGAAAAATTAGCAGCAAAAGCAATTGAATGGTGGAATAATTTAACACTGGATGAAAAAGAAAAAATTATAGCCAAAATAAAAGAACACTGGGATGGAATTTTAAAAGTAAAAGAAAAAAAGGGAAAATAGGTTGAAGAAAAAAAGGGAAATAGGAAAACATAAACAAAGTTTAAGTTGTTTACTGGATGTAGGTTTAAAGATGAAGCGATAGCATTAAAGTTTTCGTAATGGTTTAGCCACTGGTAAAACAAAATTAATCAATAAATTTTTTCATTTCGTCATTTTAAAGTCAGGCGAATGATAACTTTTGCCTTCTATTCCCTCGTTTAATGAACCTGACAAAGCAATCTTGCTTTTATACCCGATGCTTTCTTGACTTGTTTTCTTCCGTTTTCAACTGCGAGATTGCTTCGTCATGCTCATATACCCTTATTTTCCATTTTACATTTCTCTTTCGGCTTCCTAAGAATGACAAAGCCAGGTATTTCTTTATTAGTAGCCACACTTTTACTTCTGCTGGCTGAACTATTACAAGTTTTCTTGTTTTGAAAATGCAAGTGAGGTTCAAAACATAACTATTTAATTTAAAAGAAAGAAATTAAATATATAATATTATTTCTAAATTGAATTATCTTATCTTATCCACCCAATTTTTTGTTTTTGTATCTGTAGGATTTAATTCTAAATATTTATCAAAATACTGAATTGCTTTTGGTTTATTTTTTAAATAATAATAACATAAACCAATTTTTTTATAAAGTTCTGCTGAGGGATTTTGTTTTTCTGCAGCAACATAATATCTTAAAGCAAAATTATAATTCTTTTTTGAAAGATAATAATCACCATATTTTTCATATTGCTGTGGAGTGCCAGTTTTGACTTGTGTTGTTTGAGAAGTTTTTGATTTATCAATTACACCAAAATAAAGCGCTAATCCGCCACCAAAGTAAAGCCCTGATAAATCAATAGATAAAGCATTAAAGACGGGATTGCCATTTGAATCTTTATTTTTAAAAATACCTGTTTGAGGATAAGAAAAAGGCAAATCAGCATATCTGTAACCTGCACCTATTCCAATTCCAATTGTGTCAGTGAATAAAAATTCAAGACCTATTTCAGCATTACCACCAAAACCCATATCAGTAAAATCAACAACCTGATATTTTGTTTGATTAGTTACAGTAAAAGCACTATTACTTGTAGCAGAAATTTCCCAGTAACTTTGCATATGCATGAAAGCACCGCCATCCAAAGAAATATACGGAAAAAGTTTAATACCTTCAAAACCTAAATAATATCTCACACCTAAACCAAAATACATAGTATTTAAAACAATATGTGATTCTAAAACATCTTTTTGGTCAAGTGTAAGGATGTCATCATATTCTGTAATTAGATAATCAGACCTTAAATAAATGGCAAAATTATCAATTAAAAAATATTTAACATCAATAGAACCTTCTCCCATCGCAGATAATAAACTTCCTGTAAGGGTTTTTAAAGTTGCGGGATTAGTTGCAGTATTTTTATATCCATAATAAATAACATTAGAAAAATCATCATTAAAATCAACAGGATCAATTAATGTATATGCGCCTTTAATTCCTATACCAAATTTTGCATTTATAGGTTCTGCATAAGAATTGATAAAAAACAGGATAAAAGAAATTAAAATTAAAATTTTCTTATTCATAATTATTTCTCCTTTTTTTTATTTTAGCATTTTTTTAATA
>DYJU01000014.1 GCA_020722985.1 Candidatus Methylomirabilis sp. | reverse complement strand
GGAGGTTTTTTATCTGTATCACCTGATTATATTGCTTATGGGGCGCAGACAAGGATATATGATGCAATGAGAAATAATCAAATAGTTTTAACTCAAAATAATACATGGAATCCACAGTCAGTTGGAGATACTCCCCAGGGATATGAAATAGTTGGTGGTGTATATCCATTTACGAAATATAATAATACAATAGTTACTAATCTTTATTTACCATATAATCCTTTAGAAGAACTTGCATTTCCTTATGGAGAAGCAACTCAAAATAGACAGGGACCTTATACAAATTTAAATATAGATATAGAAAAGTTATTAAAGATATATGGTTTTTATTCTTTAACCAGTGAAATAAAACAGACAACTTATCAACCAAATACTTACACAGCAGCAGTAAAAGTAAAAGAAAGAGATTTTACATTAATGGGTGGCGGGGCAAAAGTTTTCCTTTTTGATATATTGGAAATAAAGGGCGGATTGAAAATGGAAGGTGTAGAAAATGGCAGTTCTTTATATCCTGCTTCATTAAATTTAATGACAATGGACGCAGGAATAAAATTAACTATATTCGGTTCTGTTGATTTACTTGGTGGATATAAAAATCAGACATGGCAGGGGAAAGAAGTAATTTTAGGGTCAACTGCAAAATTAGATGGCGGAATAACTTATTATGCAACAGGGGTTAAATATAACTTTGCAAAAGATTCTTATCTTTTATTTAATTATTCTCTGGCAAATATTATTGATAACAAAAATACATCAAATAATTATAATGTCCAGGAAATTGATGCTGATTTAGTTGCATCATTTTAAAGGTGTATATTATAAGGAGGCAAAATGAAAAAAATATTAATATTGATAATAATTGCCTTAACAGTTTTAACAGGTTGTAATAAAAGTGGCCCTGTTGAGCCAGGTGCAGGAATTACTGATTATTATCTTGTTGATAATTGCGAAGATGCAAATGATAAGAATTTTTTAAATGGTAAATGGTATACAAATTATGACACTTTTGGTGATACAATAATGTATCCGAGGATGGTTGATATTTTTTATATGTCTCAATATGGTTCGCCTGAAACACCAAAATACTGTGCAAGAGTTACAGGATATTTAGGACCACAGGCAGGGACAAGACCTGATGGAAAATCAGATGATGGTTATTATGCTTTTGGCGGTATGGTTATGAATTTAGCACCTGTTACAAACTATAAACCGGTTAAT
Source organism: Candidatus Methylomirabilis sp. (assembly GCA_020722985.1). Lineage (GTDB taxonomy): Bacteria > Oederibacteriota > PGYV01 > PGYV01 > DYJU01 > DYJU01. The sequence continues at coordinate 37,790 of DYJU01000014.1, read as the reverse complement.
GCAAGTAATTTTACAGGTGTTAGATTTTACCTTAAATTTGGTGATGTTATTACAAAAGCAGGGGCTCCATTAAGAAAAGAGATGAAATTTTTATTGCGCAGGGTAAGAACTGATGATGTAACCGGTGCCGAGTTTGAATATACAATAACATCAGCACCTTTAGCACAGGCTGGTGAATGGGAATTGATACAAATACCATTTTCAAGTATTACGCAGCCATCCTGGGTGGCAAGCGGGCCAAAAGGCAGAACCCCTACGCCTTATAATGATTTACTTGCCCTTTATTTTTATCCAAATACAGAAGTAAAGGGACAGAATTTTGATATAATGGTTGATGATATAGGATTTTATAAGTAAGAAAAAGTTACTTTGAGTAAAACAGAGCGAGAATAGTTAGAATGAGACAAAAATTAATATAAAAGGTGGGGAAATAAAAATTAATTTTATAAAAGAAAGGAGGTGAAACAATGAAAAAAGGATTGATTATTGCAATATCAATACTTATAGTTTTTGCAGGTTTAGTTTATATATGGGATGCAGTTCAAAAAAAGCAGCAACAGAACCAGAGGAAGAAGCAACAGCAACTCCTACAACAGGAACAGCAAATACGCCAACTTTTACACCTACAAATAATACTACTGCTGTTACTCCTATAGTTTTTGATAATTATGAGGATGGAGATGTTGATGATACATTGATTGGTGGTTCATGGATAGTCACTTATGATACTTTTGGTTCTTCTATGACAAAAACTGCGGTTAATGAAGCCGGGCAGACAGGAAATTTTTGTATGAGATTGGATGCTGATGTTTATAATGGTTCAGGAGCATCAAATTGGGCATGGACTTCCTGTGCTGCAGATGTAACCCCAAGCGCACAACCAGTTGATTTTAATGTATTAACTACCAATGGTTATACAGGATTAAGAATAAAATATAAAGGACTGTTTGGAATTGGTTCTACAGGGGTTGCTTTCTTAGTGCAGTTAGTTTCAAATGCAACAACTGATTTTTCAAAATTCAGATATGTAATTACTGCGCCATCTTCTACATGGACAACGATAGATATACCATTTAAATTGGGGCAGGGTGGTTTTACAAGACCAAACTGGGGGCAGGCTTCTACAATATCTGAAGCAGATTATTATGCTCAGATCAGAGCAATTGAATTTTCAATTTCAGATTATACAAGTGGTGCTGCTGGATTTGAAAACAGAGGGAATCAGTGGTGGATTGACGACGTAACATATTACTAAAATAAAAGCGGGATAAAAGATTTACTTTTATCCCGCAGGATTTATATTTAGATATTTAATATATGTCTGCCAAGATAGAAGACATGGTTAGAAGATTGGTAAAAAATAAAAAATATTTATAATAAATAAATGGAGGTTATTATGAAAAAGTTTTTAGTTTTGTTTTTAAGTTTAGTTTTATTGACTTTAGTTTTTATTGCATGCGGAAAAATTGGAGATGGTGGAAAAATAACTTTGCGTTTTATGTTCTGGGGCGATATTGAAGAAATAAACATCATTAACAATACAATTGCTCGTTTTGAAAAAGCATATCCGAATATTAAAGTAAAAGCAGAAAGAGCGCCGAGTGGAAATCCTTATTTAGAAAAAGTTTTAACCCAGATTGCAGGAAATTCTGCGCCAGATGTGATTTTTGTCTCATCAGATGATATTATTACTTTTGCCAAGAAGGGCTTGCTTATGGATTTGAATCCATATATTGAAAAAGACAAATTCCCGATAAAGAAGTTTTATCAGGGGTTGGTGAACAGATTTAAATACCAAGGAAAACTATATGTTCTGCCGCGGGATATAGCACCTGTTGCCTGCCTTTATTATAATAAAAAAATATTTGATCAGGTAGGTGTGAAATATCCAAAAGATGACTGGACATGGAATGATATGCTTGCTGCAGCAAAAAAATTAACAAAAATAGATAAAACAACAGGACAGGTAATCCATTTTGGTCTATGTGATGACTGGAATTTATGGGATGGATTTGTTTTAAATAACGGAGGTTTTTATGCGGATAACATAGAAAATCCAAAAAAAATTACTTTAGATTCGTCACAGGCAATACAGGCGATTAAGTTCAGGAGAGACCTTGTATATAAATATAAGGTAATGCCAAACGCAGCACAACTTGCGACTATGGGTGGGGTTGGAACTTCTGATATGTTTATGTCTGGAAAAACAGCAATGTTTTTAAGTGGAATCTGGAAGACGCCAATGTTTAGAAAGATAGTTGATTTTGACTGGGATATAACGATGTTTCCCAAAGGGCCTATGGCAAAAAAACCAGGGTTTCCTGGCGGTGGTTCAGGATACGGTGTAATTAAAGTAACCAAGCACCCTGAAGAAGCCTGGAAACTTGTAACTTATTTAGCCGGCGAAGAAGGACAAAAAGAACTTGCATTAACAGGACTTGCACAACCGGCTATTATTGAGATGGCAGAAAAATATTTTGTTGATGACAAAAAACCAAAAAACAAAAAAATGCTTTTAAAAGCATGTAACTATATAATTTATACTCCATTTACAGAAAAATGGCCTGAGATTATCCAATCAGAAATTGGACCTAAAATGGATCAGATATGGTTAAACAAAAATAAAGAAGATATCGGCACAATAATGAAAAGAATAATGAAAGAAGTGAATACAAAATACTTTGGAACAAAATAAAATACATAATTAAAAGTAAAAGGGGCGAAAAATTTTTTCGCCCCTTTTTTTATTTTGAGTGATGGTTCATCCAACAGGAGTTAACTTTTAAAATGTAATTGTTCAGCCTCTGCGAGTAAATTTTTTAAGGTTCGTTGTTTATAGAGACCTCTTGAACACGTCATTCTCAGGAAACCGAAAGAGAAGGGTAGAAAGAAAAATAAGGGTGTATGTATGAGCCAGACGAAACAATCTCGCAGTTGAAAAACGGAAGAAAACAAGACTAAAAGGCATACGGTAATAAAAGCAGGATTGCTTTGTCGGACTCAATGAACGGTGGAATAGAAGATAAAGGGACTCGTTTGCCTGACTTTAAAATGACAACAAAAAAATTTATTAACTAATTTCGTCCTGCCAGTGGCTAAACTATTACACATTTTTTATCGTCAATCAGCAATCGCCATACAACATACGATAGGATTTATTATTCAGTAAATTATATTATTTGCTCTTTTTCTATAATTAGATATAATAATAAAAAATAAATAAAAGGAAATTTATAAAATGATTTATTATTTAGATGTTTCAGTATATTCAAATATAGATAATACTTTAACATATAAATTAGAATCTGATTATGAGCCAAAAAAGGGAATAAGGGTTGTGGTGCCGCTCGGAAATAAAGTTACAACAGGCATTATTTTAAATATTTTAAATGAAAAAGATATTAAAATAGATAAAAAAAATATAAAATTTATAAAAGAAATAATAGATGAAGAGCCCGTATTGACCGATGAATTAATAAAACTCGGGAAATGGATTTCGGATTATTATTTAACTGCTCCAGGAATTGTATTTTTTGCAATGCTTTCTGCCCTTCATAAAATAAAAAGCAATAAAATAATAAAATTTATAAAAGACGATGAAAAAGTAAGTGGCTTATCAAGGCAGATAATTGATTTTTTAAAAGGTAGGGAAGAAGTCACAATAAAAACAATAATAAGGAATTTAAAAGTAAATAATATATATTCTGTCCTTAATAGTTTAGAAGAAAAAGGGTTGATAGAAATAAAAGAAGAAGAAAAAATTTATGGAATTAAGAAAAAGGTAAGTGAATTTGAAAAAAATTTTTATATGGATGATAGTATTTTTGAGTTAAACGATGAACAAAAAATAGCATTTTTAAAAATTAAAGCAAATATTGAAAATGGTAAATATAAAACCTTTTTGCTTTTTGGCATAACAGGTTCAGGCAAAACAGAAATTTATATTAAAGCAGCCGAAGAGGTAATTAAAAATGGGAAAAAGGCAATAATACTGGTTCCTGAAATATTTTTAACTCCACAGATTTTAGAAAGATTTAAAAGAGTATTTGGAGAAAAAATAGCTATTTATCATAGTTCTTTAAAAAGTTCTGAAAGACTGGCAGAGTGGAAAAAAATAAGACAGGGAAAAGTGGATGTGGTTATAGGAACACGTTCTGCTGTTTTTGCTCCTTTTGAAAAAATTGGACTTTTGGTGGTTGATGAAGAATTTGATACTTCGTATAAACAGGAAAATGAACCAAGATATAATGCGCGAGATGTTGCTATATATCGTGGATTTATAAACAATGCAACTGTGATACTTGGTAGCGCAACCCCATCTTTAAAATCCTATTATAATGCAAAGATAGGTAAATACGAAATTTTAAAATTAACAGAAAGAGTTAAAGGTAGAAAAATGCCAGAGATAAAAATAATAGACCTTAAATTGGAAAAAGACTGGCAAAGAAAATTTTTATCCAATACATTTTTAAAAGAAATGGGAAATGCCCTGGAAAATGGAGAACAGGTTATTTTATTTTTAAACAGACGCGGTTTTTCAAATTATATCATGTGTTATAAATGCGGGTTTGTTTTAAAATGTAAAAATTGCGATATACCGCTTACATATCATAAACAGGATAATATTTTAAAATGTCATTATTGCGATAGTAAAGAAGAGCCAATAAATATATGCCCCTCCTGTAAGAATGTTTTATCCTATAAAGGATTGGGAACTCAGAAAATAGAAGATATTATTATTAAAATGTTTCCTGATAAAAAAATCGCACGGATAGATATTGATACGATGAAGGGGAAAAAACAATATTTTGAAATGTATAAAAAAATAAAGGAAAAAGAGATAGACATTATGATAGGGACCCAAATGATTGCAAAAGGTTTTGATCTGCCCGAGGTTACATTTGTTGGTGTTGTTAATATTGATAATGTTCTGAACCTGCCGGATTTTAAATCTGAAGAAAGAGTTTTTCAACTTTTAATACAGGTTGCTGGAAGATGCGGCAGGGGAGAAAAAGAAGGTAAAGTTGTTATTCAAACATTTTCGCCTGAAAGTCTGGGCTTGAAATACATAAAAAATTATGAAATAGAAAGGTTTTATGAAAAACAATTAGAATTGAGAAAAGCAATGAATTACCCGCCTTATTCTTTTTTAACGCAGATAATTTTGCAGGATGAAAAAAAAGAAAAGTGCGAGGAAATTGCAAATGTAATAAGAAATGAAATTGATAAATTCTTAAAAGAAAATAATATTACCACAATAGAAATATTAGGTCCTGCCGAAGCACCACTTTCAAAAATAAGAAATAAATACAGGTATAGCATAATTTTAAAAAGCAAAAGTAGAAAGGATTTAAATAAATTAGGGAAAAAGATAAAATCATTTAAAAAATATGATTTATCAATTATCATTGATCCGATGAATATTTTATAATTTGTATTTTCGATTTTAAATTAAAAATCTATGATTATTTATAATAATATTAAATATAATTGTAATTGTTCAGCCATTGCAAGGAAACTTGCAAAAGTTTAGCAATTGATAATAACTCTTGAAGTTGTCATTATCAGGAAGCAAAATAGAAGCGTAGAAGGAAAAATAAAGGGTGTATGAGCCAGACGAAGCAATCTTGCAGTTGAAAACAGAAAAAAACAAAGAGAAAAGTCACTCTGTAATAAAAGCAAGATTGCTTTGTCAGGCTGAAATTAACTGTGGAATAAAATGCAGAGGTTATCGTTCGCCTGACTTTAAAATGAAAAATAAATTTTATTCTGCCAGTGGCTAAACCATTAAAATCCGGGAAATTTTACAAATTAAAAAATATTGCAGTTAAAAATAAATAATGTTAAAATGATTATAAAAATCGGGGCGTAGCGCAGTGGCTAGCGCGCTTGGTTCGGGACCAAGAGGTCGCAGGTTCAACCCCTGTCGCCCCGACCAGAAAATAAGGTATTTGAAATCAAGAAGAGAAAAGGAACGGCTGCTAAAATAGGGCGAAGCGAACGCTATGCTTAAAGTGAATTTTAAATAAGCGATATAAATAAGAAGTTTGTTCTAAAAAAAGGTTTTATATGGATTATGAAATGTTAAAAGAAAAAATGATTAAACAGCAAATTCTGGCAAGGGGAGTAAATAATAAAAAAGTTCTTGATGCAATGAGAAATATACCACGCCATGAATTTGTAAGAGAAAAAGACAAAGAATATGCTTATGATGATTGTGCCATGCCAATAGGAGAAGGACAGACAATTTCACAGCCGTATATTGTTGCTTATATGTCTGAATTTTTAATGCCGGATAATGATTTAAAAGTTTTAGAAATTGGAACAGGTTCTGGATATCAAACAGCAATTTTAGCATTGCTATTTAAAGAAGTATATACAATTGAAAGAATAGAAATTTTACAGGATAGAGCTAAAAAAGTTCTTAAAAATTTTAACTTGGATAATATTTATTTTAGAACAGGAGATGGAACATCAGGCTGGCAGGAAAAAGCACCATTTGACAGGATAATAATTACTGGCGCTCTTCAGGAGATTCCAGAGATATTAAAAGAACAGATTAATAAAGAAAGTGGGGTAATTGTTGCTCCTGTTGGTGGCAGATTAATTCAGAAAATGCAAAGAATAATATATAAGGATAACAAAGAAATGGTAGAAGAAGGAATTGGTTGTGTGTTTGTGCCGATAATAGGAAAATATGGTTTTAAAGAATAAAAGTCGGGGCGTGGCGTAGGTGGCTAGCGCACTTGCTTGGGGTGCAAGAGGTCGCCCGTTCAAATCGGGTCGCCCCGACCATTTTGATTTAAAGGAGGAGAATTAGTTTTGAAAAAAATTTTTTTTATATTTATTTTATTAATTATAAATATAAATGTTTTTTCTTTTAATGTTGATCCGAATCATATTTTATTATTTCCTTCTGTAAATGGGGAGAGCGGTTTTATTTATAACCCATCGGCATACTATTTAAATGAAGGGATGATAAGTTTAGGACTTCATCCTTTTATTTTGGCTGCTAATATTGGTGTTATTAATTTAATTGAACTCGGTATCAACCTTGATTTTGGTAAGTCTTCAGATTTTTTTGGAATTTTAAAGCAGAGTAGTTTTAATGTAAAAATTGGAATTTTAAAAGAAGATGACCATCTTATATCTTTTGCTGCTGGTATAGAAAGATTTCCTATTAATCTTTTAGAAGATTTGAAAAAAAATGAAACATTCAGAAGTTATGCAGTAATTTCAAAAAAATTAGGAGATATGAATTTTACTCTGGGTATTAAAAAAAATTTGTTAAGTGAAATTCCAGAATTTTCGAAAACAGAATTTATATTTGATATTTCAAAAATTTTAAATGAAACTGTTTTAACTATTATAGAATATGATGGACAAAATTATAATTTGGGTTTTAAAATAAGTTTGAATTATAATATAAATGTTGAATTGTTTGTAAAAAAGATTGATAAATTAAACAAGTTAAATGAAATCGGGGCATTTTTAAGAGAATATTTTATTTTTGGTATTACCTATATTCAATAAAAAGGTGATGAAGTTGGGAGAGAAAGGATATCATTTAATTGTATCAGGACATGTTCAGGGTGTTGGATATAGATTTTACTGTAGAGATATTGCTAAACAACTTAATTTAAAAGGATATGTGATGAATTTGCCTGATAGGACAGTTGAGATAGAAGTATTTGGAGAAGAAGATAAGATAAAAGAATTTATTTCAGAAATAACAAGAAGTGATAGATCCTTTATAGTGGAAGATATAAAAAAAGAAAAAATAGATATAAAATATAAACCGTCAGATTTCAATATAAAATTTTATTAAAGGTCAGGTATGAGAAAAAAATTAAAAAAGAAAAATATTATAACTAAAAAACAGAATCTTAAAAAAATTCAGGATATTGATAATACAGAAATTAATGATGAAAAAATTGAAATAGAACCTAAAATTTTAGATATTAAAGAAGAGGATATTGAAGAAAGAGGAAATAGCGGTTCTTTAAAAGAATCGTTGTATATGTATTTTGATGAAATACGAAAGGAAAGAGTTTTAACAGAACAGGAAGAAAAAAAATTAATTTATGAGGCAAAAAGGGGAGATGAAAATTCAAGGGCGAAATTAATAAAAGCAAATTTAAAACTCGTAGTTAAAATTGCTAAAAATTATGAAAATTTTGGAATACCACTTGTTGACCTGATAGAAGAAGGTAACATCGGTTTGATGAGAGCAATTGATAAATTTTCTTTAAAAAAAGGTTTTAGATTCAGCACATATGCTACATGGTGGATAAGACAATCAATTTACAGGGCTATTGCTAATCAAAAGAATATCATAAGAATTCCCATACATATTTTAGATATTTACCATAAATATTTAAAATTTATTGAGAGGGAATTAAAGATAACCGGTAATTATCCGAGCAGGGGAAAAATATTAAATAAACTTAAAATAGATGAACAGAAATTAAATGAAATTTTAAACATTATAAAATCTCCTAAATCTCTTGATTTAGAATATGAAGGTGACGAAAGCGAAAAAACATTAAAGGATACAATAGAAGATAAAAGTTTTAGCAAACCTGATGATGATTTTATAGAAAAAGATAAAAAAGAAAAAATAATTAAAATTTTAGATAAATTAAAGCCAAAGGAACAGCGGGTTATAATTTTAAGATATGGTCTTGATAACAAAAGACCACTTACCTTAGAAGAAGTTGGGAAAAAATTAAAACTTACAAGAGAAAGGATAAGACAGATAGAAGAAGTTGCACTGAGAAAATTAAAAGTATATTTAAAAAATAGAGAAAGTATATAAAATAATATTAAAAGTTCTAAGAAATAAAAATTGAAAAATTTTAATGCAATTTTAAGTTATTTGCCGGTAAGAAAATAATTGCTTATGGGTCAGATGTGTAAGTGTTTATGAAAAGTAAATATTTTTTACTAAATAATAACCACATAAGGCAAGTTTTGTATGCTTTTGATTGTATATGATAATTCGGACTTTTAGCGATATAGATGGCAAAAAAATAAAACTGGGTAAACGTCGCCTAGGTCAAACGCAGGTTAGTTGGCAAAGGTGGTTGCAGTATAATTATTTGCCTGTAAATAGTTCAGTCACCAGGAGTTCACTTGTAAAATTCAGATATTGATAGAAAACTCTTGAAGGTGTCATTCTTAGGAAACCTAAGCAGAAGTGAAGAGAGAAAAATAAAGGGCGTATAAGCCGAACGAAGCAATCTCGCAGTTGAAAACGTAAGAAAACAAGTAGAGAATGCAATCGTAATAAAAGCAAGATTGCTTTGTCAGGCGAAAGTTAATATAGTATAAAAAATAGAGGTTATCATTCGCCTGACTTTAAAATGACAAAATAAAAAATTCAATGATTAATTTGTTTTACCAGTGGCGAAACTATTAAAAAGTGTTTAAAATAAAAATTTTTAATATTATTATACAAATACAAGGAGGCAAAAATGGAAAAGATTTTAAAAAACGTTATTAAAGATGTTCCGGATTTTCCAAAGAAGGGAATTATTTTTAAAGATTTAACCCCAATTTTCAAAGATAAAAAAGTATTTAAAAAGTTGATAGATTTTTTATATAACAAATTTAGAAATAAAAAAATTGATAAAATTGTCTGCGTTGAGGCGAGGGGCTTTTTAATTGGCGCCCCACTGGCATATAAACTTGGTGTGGGACTTATACCAGTTAGAAAACCAGGAAAATTACCACGCGAAACCTATAAAGTCGAATATTCTTTAGAATATGGAACTGATTCTTTAGAGATGCATAAAGATGCCATAAATAAAGGTGAAAAAATATTGATAATTGACGATCTGCTGGCAACAGGAGGAACTGTTGGTGCTGTTGCTCAGATTGTTGAAAAAGCAGGCGGTATTGTATCGCAAATTGCATTTATTGTTGAACTTGATTTTTTAAAAGGCAGAGAAAAATTAGGTAAGTATGAAATATTTTCCATAGTTCATTATTAATGATTTTAATTGAAAATTTATTAACTTTATTTTTAGTTTTTGTTTTATTTTTGTTTTTTTGTTCTATAGGTTTATTTTTTCTTGCTCTATCAGGTATCAGGATAAGAGAAAAAAATTTTTTACTTGTCTTTTCTTTTGCGACTGGCGTTATATTTTTCTCTATTATGCTTTTGTTTTTAGGTAAAAATTTTTTATATAACAGAGAATATTTTTTAGGTATAACACTGGTTCTGGGAATTTTTTCGTTGTCAAAGATAAATCTGGTGATGGAAAGTTTAAATGAGTTTATAAAAGAATTTTTTAATTTAAATAATAAATATTTAAATTTAATTTTATTTTTTATTGTTATCAGAGTATTTTATTCTATTTTTAATATTTTTTTGCCACCTGCAGGTTGGGATTCTCTTGCTTATCATTTTGCCATACCTGCTATTTACCTTAAAAATGAAAAGATTACATATATACCATTTATGTATCATTCAAACTGGCCGCAAAATATGGAAATTATTTTTGGATATGCAATCGGTATATGGAACGATTATCTTGCACAGGGAATTTGTTTTTTATATGCTATGATGCTACTGCTTACAATTTTTCAATTTTCAAAAACCATAGCAGATAAAAATACAGGATTAATCGCATTGGCTATTGTTATTTCAACCACCTTATTTAAAAGAGAATCGGTCAATGGTTATGTTGATGTGGGACTTTCTTATTTTTTCTTATCTTCGCTTTTTTCAGTTTATTTATGGACTTTAAATAAAGATATAAGATTTTTAATGGTAGGTGCAATATGTGCAGGTGGAGCAGCATCTGTTAAAATTTTAGGACTTTTTTCTCTTTGCTTTCTTCCTTTATTTATAATTTTTTCGGATTATTTGTTGAATAATGAGAATAAAAAGTTATATATAAAGCAGGCGCTCTGGTTTTTTATTTTTGCTGTGATAATTGCTTGCCCGTGGTATATAAAAAGTCTGGTAGATACAGGAAATCCTGTCTGGCCATTTGCTTATAGTTTATTTAAGGGCAAAAACTGGTCAGAAGAACTTGCAAATTACAGGGATTTATATTATAAAACTCATGGTGCGGGGAACAGTTTACTACAATTATTTTTTTTACCATATAACCTCATAAAATGCAAAAACATGGATGGTTATCTGGGTAATAATTTTATTTTTTATTATTTTTTATTTCCTTTTTTAATTTTTCATATAATAAAAGAAAAGAATTTTAAAATATTTTTTCTTTTAATTTATTCTCTTGTTTTTATGTTATTTTGGTTTTTTTCAACTCAGATGATAAGATTTTTATTTCCTGGTTTTGTTGTTATTACTATTTTAAATTCATTTATAGTAGCAAAAATATTATTTGAGTATAAAAATAATATTTTAAAAGTGGTTGTATATATTTATTTGATTTTTCTTATACTTTATTCTTTTCCATTTAAAAATAAAAGTGATTTTGATGGCATTAAAATATTTTCAGGTTTTGAAAACAGAGAGAAATACTTAGAAAAAAATATAGATAGTTTTAAGATAATAAAAAGAATAAACTCAGAAAAATTAAATGATGGGAAAATTGCACTTTTAAAAGAAGTTCGTGGTTATTACTTTAAAAAAGATTATATATGGGCTGACCCTGTGAATCAGGGACTCATAACATATAAAGAAGTAAAACAAACTATAAATGAAATGAAAAAAAATAATATAAAATATATTCTTTTAAATAGTAATCAATACAATAATGCTAAAAAAGATGGTTATACAAAAAAGGTATATAATATAATAGATGAAATTATAAAAAATTATAGTAAGTTATTATATTGTGAAAGTAATGTGTGTTTTTACGAAATTATAAAATAATACAAAATTATCAGTATTTATCAGTTAAGAAATATAGTTATCCCCTTGTATTTTTATGGAAAATGAAAGGTTGTTTATGTATAATAAGAATAATTCAATTATAAGATTTTTAAGGAGCGTATGATAAAATGAAACCTTTAAATGAACAACTGAAAATTATAAAAAGAGGAGTTGTTGATATTGTCACAGAGGATGACTTAATACAGAAATTGAAAAAGGGAAAACCGTTAACAATAAAATTAGGTATTGATCCGACTTCGCCTGATATTCATCTGGGGCATACCGTTGCCTTAAATAAATTAAGACAATTTCAGGATTTGGGGCATAATGCAATTTTGATAATAGGGGATTATACAGCAATGATAGGGGATCCGAGTGGAAGAATGGCAGAAAGACCTCAACTTTCTAAAGAAATAATAAGTAAAAATGTAAAAAGTTATGAAGAGCAGGCATTTAAAATACTTGATAAAAATAAACTCAAAATTGTCTATAACAGCGAATGGTTTTCTAAATTAAATTTTGAAGATGTAATAAAACTTGTATCAAAATTTACAATCGCTCAGATGTTTGAGCATGATTATTTTGATAAAAGATTTAAAGATGGGATAAGCATAAGTTTGCATGAACTTATTTATCCTGTAATGCAGGGATATGATTCAGTGGTAATTAAAGCAGATATTGAACTTGGTGGAACTGACCAGAGATTTAATGTAATAGCGGGCAGATATTTGCAAAAAGAATCAGGACAGGAGTCACAGATTGGACTTTTTACTCCTATATTAACCGGGCTTGACGGTAAAAATAAAATGAGTAAATCACTTAACAATTATATAGGAATAAATGATAAACCAGAAGATATGTTTGGCAAAGTAATGTCAATTTCAGATGACTTGATAATACAGTATTTTGAACTGCTAACAGATGTGGATATAAATGAGATAAAAAATATGGAAGAGGATATAAAAAGTAGTAGAGTTAATCCCATGGAAATTAAGAAAAAATTAGGATTTGAAATAGTAAAAAAATATAAAGGCGAAAAAGAAGCGGAATATTCAAAAAATTATTTTGAAAAAACATTTAGCGAAAAAGAAATTCCTTATGATGAACATAAATATAAATGGAACTTTTCAAATGATGAGATTACAATAGCAGAGTTTATGAAATTTTTAAATGTTGTAAAGACAAATTCAGAAGCAAAAAGGATAGTGGAACAGGGAGGATTTTATATAAATGATAAAAGGATAAATGATTTTACAATAAAAATTAAAAAGGGAGAAACCCCTTTTACATTTAAAATTGGGAAAAAAGTATTTGGTAAAGTAGAAAAGTAAAATGCGAATAATATCTGATTTTCATATACATTCAAAATATTCGCGAGCAACAAGTCGCGATATGGACATAACAAATATATTGAAATGGGCTGAAAAAAAGGGGATTGATATTATAGGAACGGGCGATTTTCAGCATCCCAAATATTTTGGAGAATTAAAAAATAAATTAAAAGAAGCAGCGCCAGGGCTATATAAATTAAAAAAGGGAAATTCAAAAAGTTATGCACTTTTAACAACCGAAATATCAAATATATTTAAACAGGGAGGCAAAGTTAGAAAAATACATACCTTAATTTTTATGCCAGATATATATGCTGCGGAAAAATTTTCAAAAGTTCTGGCTAAGAAAGGTAATACAGATGCGGATGGAAGACCTATTTTAGGTTTCTCTGTAAAAGAACTTGTGAAGATAACACTTGATATATGTCCTGATGCAATTATAATCCCTGCTCATGCCTGGACGCCATGGTTTTCTGTTTTTGGTTCTAAATCAGGTTTTGATTCGCTTGAAGAATGTTTTGAAGAAGAAACTAAAAATATTAAAGCAATTGAAACAGGATTATCATCTGATCCTGCTATGAACTGGAGAATATCAGCACTTGATAATATAACTTTAATCTCAAATTCTGATGCTCATTCTTTGAGAAAAATAGGTAGAGAAGCAAATGTCTTTGAAGCAAATTATGATTATTTTGAAATAAAAAAAATAATAGAAAATAAAGATATAAAAAAATTTTTATATACCATAGAATTTTTTCCAGAAGAAGGAAAATATCACTATGATGGACATAGATTATGCAATATAAATATGCATCCGCGTGATGCTATTGCAAATGAAAACAAATGTCCCGTATGTTTTAAACCATTAACACTCGGTGTTTTACACAGAGTAGAAGAACTTGCAGACAGGCCCTGGGATTATAAACCGGATAATGCGGTTCCCCAGAAACATTTAATTCCTTTAGAAGAGATAATTGCTGATGCGCTGGAAACTATGCCAGGGAGTAAAACTGTTCAGATGGAGTATGAGAAAATGTTGGTAAAAGGCGGGACAGAATTTGAAATACTTCTTGATAGAACAAAGGAAGAACTTTTAAAAATTACAAATGAAAAAATAGTTGACGCTATTATGCTTGTAAGAGAAGGCAAAGTAAATGTAATACCTGGTTATGATGGTGAATATGGGAAAATCAGCATATTCGGAAATTTGACAGATTTTAAAGATAAAACTAAAAATCTTCAGATGAAACTTTTTGGAGATTAAATGAAGGTTTTTGATAAAAAAAGAGAATTTATATATTTAATAATCATTTTTTTTCTTGGTTACAATATAGTTTTGAATTTTTATTTTAAAAATTTTTTAAAGTCAAATAATATAAATTTAAATTATCTTTTTGCAGTTTCTTTTATACCTGACAGGATAATTTTGATAAATTTTAAATACGATGATATAAAATGTCGTTTTTTAACAATTGATTTATTTTTAAAAAATATAATAGGGAAAAAATATGATAAAATTTTACAGGGGATAACTTTTGATTTTTTAACTTTTAAAATACAATATAAGAAAAAAAATGTTGAAAAAAAAGAAGAAAATAAAGGAAAAAAATTTATTTTACCTTTTATTCAAAATGTAAATATACGCTTTTCAAACATAGTTTTTTTAGATGATGTGAATAATAAAAAATTAGAAATAAAAAATATATCGGGTAAAAGTGTCTTAAATAAATCAAGGATTAAAGAAGAAGAATATATATTTTTAAATTGTAATGGAATTTTTAATGGAAAGAAAAGTGAAAAAGTATATTTAAAATTATATTTCTTCCCTTATTTTCAAAATAAATTTATTATAAATCTTTTTGGGAGTAAATTAAGCATAAAAGAATTTCAACCGATTTTTTTAGAAAATAATATAATAATAGAAGATGGTAAATTAAATTTTATTATTCAATTAAAAGGAGAAGAAAATAAGATATACATAAACAATATAATGCAATTTGAAAAATTAACACTTAAAGAAAACACGGATATAGATATAAAGGAATTGTTTGGTCTTTCGGTAAAACAATTAGTTGATTTCTTAAAAAATTCAAAAGGGGATTTTTATGTGAATTTTGATTATGATGTGGAATTAAAAGATGCTGATAAGATACTCAAAATTTATACAGAAAAATTTACAGAATCAATAAAAAATAGAGTGATCCTCGGAGTTGTTACTGCACCTGCGAGACAGATAAAAGATTTAATATGGAATTTAACAGGTGAAAATATTTTCAGAATAATAAAAATTTTTGGCGGGGAATAAAAGATAGAATAATTAAAAAGGAGGAAAATTATGGAAATAATGGATAGATATGTTCTTGAAAATATAGCGGATGATACGTGGAGGATGTTCAGGATAATTTCAGAATTTGTTGATGGTTTTGAGGCGCTACAGACTATTGAAAAGGGGGTTTCTTTTTTTGGGTCGGCAAGAGAAAAACAAGATTCTATATATTACAAAGATGCTGTTAAAACCGCTTATTTACTTGCAAAGAAAGGTTATGCAGTTATAACAGGTGGTGGTGGAGGCATTATGGAAGCAGCAAATAAAGGAGCAACAAAAGCAAAGGGTATTTCAATCGGTCTTAATATAGAATTGCCACATGAGCAAAAACCCAATAAATATGCAAATATTAAACTCGGGTTCAGGTATTTTTTTGCCAGAAAAGTTATGTTCGTAAAATATGCTTCTGCTTTTGTTGTGTTTCCAGGCGGGTATGGAACACTGGACGAACTTTTTGAATCTCTGACACTTATCCAGACACATAAGATAAAGCCATTCCCCATAATTCTTTATGGTAAAAAATATTGGGATGAACTTTATAGATTCATTAAAAATCATGCATTAAAAAATAAATTCATATCACCTGGTGATGAAAAGATATTTAAAATTTTAGATAGACCGGAAGAAATAGTGAATACCATAATAGGAGATAATAACGAATGAAAATAAAAGTTGTTTTTTTTGATGTGGGGGAAACCTTATTATACAGAAATCCATCTTTGACCACGATAGTATATAGATTTTTAAAAAAAGTAGGGTATAAATTTAAAAAATATCAGATTGATAATTTCTTAAAAGAAACGGCAAAAGAGATGAAACCAGTAGTTGAAAAAGCCAGATTAAATGATTCTCAAAAATGGGAATTGTTTATAAAAAAGTTTTTCAGGAAAATAAAATTTAAAAATTTTGAAAAAGTAACAAAAATAAAAGAAAGATTAAAAAAAGGAACGAGTTTTAGAAAATTTAAAGATGTTGATAAGACATTTGACTTTTTAAAAAAGAATGGAATAAAGATAGGGATAATTTCAAATGCACCAAAGGAATTGAAAGAAATTTTAAAAAGAACTGGTATTTTGCAAAAGGTTGATTTTTTATTTATATCAGAAGAAGTTGGTTTTGAAAAACCGCACAAAAATATTTTTGAATATGCTTTAAAAAAAGCAAAGGTATTCAGGGATGAGTGCTTGTTTGTCGGCGATAATTATATTGCGGATATCAAAGGTGCAAAAAGGGTAGGTATTTTACCATTCTGGATTAATAGAGATTCAGATAATATGCATTTTTCCTATAAAGACAATTATGATAAAGATATTTTGAAAATCAAAAATTTAACAGAACTTATTGAGTTTATAAAAAATAGGAAATAGATATGTTTTCAATTGTTGTTCCAACTAAAAAAATAGATAGTTTTGAAAATAAGATAAAAAAAAATTTAAAAAACATAAAAAATGTTGAAATTATTTTAGTAGAAGGGAAAAATCCCTCTCATCAGAGAAATGAAGCTGCAAAACAGGCAAAGGGTAATATAATTTATTTTTTAGATGATGATTCAATACCAAAAAAAGATAATTTAAGTAAAGCAAAGAAAATTTTTAAAGAGGATAAAAAAATTGCTGTGATAGGCGGTCCTGTCCTCCAGATGACATTTAAAAATTTCTGGCAGAAAATTTTTAATTACGTGTTTGCTTCTTTTTTTGCAACTGGCAAAAGCATGGCAAGATATAAAAAATATGGGGAAAAAAGAATAAGCAATGAAAAAGAAGTAATTTTATGTAATTTATTTATAAAAAAAGAGGTTTTTATTAAAGTGGGTGGTTTTTTACCAGAGTTATATCCTAATGAAGAAAATGAATTTTTAAATAGATTAAAAAAACATGGTTATAAAATAATTTACGATCCGGATATTTTTATAGAAAGGATGCACAGGGAAAATTTGCTTCAGTTCATAATACAATGCTTCAGGTATGGTAAAGGAAGGGTAGAACAAATATTTTATACTTTTACCAAAGGTGATTTGATTAATTTTATACCTGCCTTTTTTGTTTTTTATCTTATATTTTTAGTTTTTAGTAATAATAAATTTTATTTTTTACCTTTAATAGTTTACATAATTTTAAACATTTTTTATTCATTTAAGAATGCATTTTTAATAAAAAACATATTGAGTTTTTTTGCCTTTTTTATATCATTTTTCTTATTGCATTTTTTTTATGGAATAGGTTCTATCGCCGGAATAATTTTAAAAATATTTAATATTAAGAAAACAATAATTAAAAAAGTGAAAATAAAAAAAATATAATTTTAAGGGCGGGATATGAAAATTTTAGTTTTATCATCACAGGCAAAAAATACAGGTTCTACTTTGAGAGCGGAATATTTTTTTAAATATTTAAAAAGGGAAAATTCTTTAACTGATTACTTTTCTCCACCTTTTAATTGCCTGCCAATTTTTTTAGATTTTATTTTATCCTTTTTTTATTATTTTTTTAGAGTATTAAATAAAAGATATGACCTTATATTTATAGTAAAGCCATATCCCAATACTGTTCTGCCTTGCTTACTTTTGAAATTGAAAGGTGCTAAAGTTATTATTGATATTGATGATCTTGATTACGGATATAGAGGCGGCTTTATTTCTGGTATTTTAAAATTTATGCAAGAGAGACTGATAAACTTCGCAGATTATCTAACAAGTCATAACGATGAACTGATAGAATTAATAAAAAAACAGCATCCGGGATATAAGGATAAAATATATAAATTAAAACAATGCGTTGACCTTGAATTGTTTAAGATAAAAAAGAAAGACATAGATATGGCAAAGAAAATAAAACAGAAATATAAAAATAAAAGAATACTTTTTTATATGGCTAATTTAAATATAGCAAGCTATTTAGATGAGATTTTGCTTGCCTTATCATCTATAAAATATAAATATATAATTTTACTTATAGCAGGTGGAGGTCCTTTATTAAATTATTATAAAAAAATTTCTTGTAAATTAAAAATGGAAAATAAAGTTGAATTTTTAGGAGCAAAGAAACAAAAAGAATTGATAAAATATATTTTAGCTGCTGATGTTTGTCTTGTTTATTATAAAAATATACCTGTAAATAAATACAGAGCATCAATGAAATTAAGAGAATATCTGACGCTTAAAAAACAGGTTATAGCGAATAATGTTGGTGAAATGAAAGAATTTAATAATTTTATTATTTTAAGTAAAAGTAATTTAAAGGATTTTGCTAAATGTATTAAAAATAAAATAAATTCTCTTGATAAAATTAATAAAAAGGGATATAAATATATATTAAATAATTATAACTGGGAAAAAGAGGTAAAAAATTTTTATAATTTTTTTATTAAAGGTAAGGTGCTGTGGTAAATAATAATTTAAAAGAAGCAAGGTTTTATAAAAGAGAAGCTGTAAATAAAGTAAGATGCCTTTTATGTCCGCATAGATGTTTTTTACCCAATAACCGAACAGGAATATGTATGGCACGAAAAAATATAGATGGGGTTTTATATACATTAAATTATGGGGAAGTAACATCATACGCATTGGATCCAATTGAGAAAAAACCACTTTATCATTTTTATCCAGGTTCACAAATTTTTTCTATAGGCACATGGGGATGTAATTTAAAATGCACTTTTTGCCAGAACTGGACAATTTCCCAACAAAAAGTTTCGGCAGAATACTTTGAAAAAGAAAGCATTGTAGAAATGGCTTTAAGTGAAAAATCGATTGGAATTGCTTATACTTATAATGAACCTACAATATGGTATGAATTTGTTTACGATACAGCTAAATTAGCAAAAGAAAAGGGACTAAAGAATGTTCTTGTAACAAATGGTTTTATATCAGAAGAGCCATTAAAAGAAATTTTACCGCTTATTGATGCGATGAATATTGATTTAAAATCAGGAAGCGAAAGTTTCTATAGAGAAATATGCTCGGGACAATTACCACCTGTTATGAGAACGATAAAACAGGTATTTGAAGCTGGTGTGCATCTGGAACTTACGACTTTGATCATACCAACTTTAAATGATAGGGTAGATGAAATTGAAGAGATAACAAATTGGATTGCTTCAATTTCAGATGAAATACCTTTACATTTTTCAAGATATTTTCCACAGTATAAAATGGACATAGAACCTACTCCACTAAATACTCTGTTATCCGCTTATGAAATTGCAACTAAAAAATTAAAATATGTATATATTGGAAATGTTCCATCTGAAACTGGCGGTTCAAATACAATATGCCCGAAATGTAAAAAAGAATTAATTTTGCGTGATATATACAATATAAAAAATATAGGATTAAATAAGGGTGTTTGTAAAAATTGTGGTGAGAAAATACCAGGTAGATTTTAAAATTTAAAATATGAAAATAATTCTCGCATCTAACTCACCAAGAAGAAAAGAATTGATAAAAAAGATTTGTGAAAAATTTGAAAAAATAAAACCAGAAGTAGATGAAAAAATAATTTTAGAAAAAATAAAAAATAGAAATCCTTATAAAATTGCCTGCATTTTAGCTTTTGAAAAAGCAAAATCTGTTTTGAATAAATTTAAAAAAGGTATAGTTTTAGGTGCTGATACAATAGTGGTATTAAAAAATGAAATAATAGGTAAACCTGATTCAAAAAAACATGCTATTTCAATATTAAAAAAATTAAACAATTCAACTCATAGAGTGATAACCGGAATTGCTTTAATAAATGTTGAAACTTTTGAAACCATAGTTGATTATGACGTGTCATATGTAACTTTTAAAAAATTAAGTTTAAAAGATATCAGGGATTATATTGATAAAAATAATATTCTTGATAAAGCAGGCGCCTATGCAATACAGGAAGGCGCAGACCCATTTATAAAAAAAATAAAAGGGTCATATTATAATATTGTTGGATTGCCAGTTGAAAAATTAAAAAAGATTTTAAAGGTTTTGTAATAAAAAATAATTTGCGATTTTGCGGTTTGTGGTTGAAAACAGGAAAAATTGTCCTTCCATTTATAAAAACTTCATTTAATGATAGTTTAATCACCAGAGTTTATATATTTATAAAAAACTTTTTGAAGTTGTCATTCTCAGGAAGATAAAAGATGCGTGTTGAAGGTCCATTAAGGATTAATGTGAGGTTGATGAAGCAATCCTGCAGTTGAAAACAAAAGATAACAGGCAAAAAAGGCAAGCGGTGATAAAAGCAAGATTGCTCTGTCAGGCTCAACGAACGGTGGAATAGAAAGCAGAAGTTATCGTTCGCCTGACATTTAGAAGGTAGAGGCGCCCATCCCTAAGCGTCTACACATGGAGAATAGAAGATAAAGGGCATCATTAACTTGATTTTAAAATGACAACGAAAAAATTTATTTATTGGCAAATTTTGTTCTACCAATGGCTAAAATATTACAAAAAGAAGTCCGTTTTCCCCATAGGGGAGAAGGATAGGATGAGTGGGTTTTGTTGGGGTAGTTGCTATACGGCAGGAAATAAGGAATATTAATGTTCTGGAATAATGAATTTGTGACGGATAAAGATGGTGTGGTGGAAACGATACTTAACGAGTGCAATACCTCCTCACTCTTGCCCTTTTCCCAGGATGAGAGGACCAAAAGGATAGGATGAAGGAGAAATTATTGTCAACATTGAACAATATAACATTTCTGATAAGGCAGGGATAGACGCCCAGGATGGGAGTTTATACCTTAATTAATACGTTTTGTCTTTTGAAAAATCCACACAATATTTATACATTAACCACATTTTTTTAAGATTTGACATAAAAAAACAGTTATATTATAATTAAATTTAAATAAATTATAATTTTTTTATTGGAGAAAAAACGTGAAAACCATAATACTTGCAGGTGGATTCGGAACAAGGTTAAGGCCTTTAACTGTAAATATACCAAAACCAATGGCGCCTGTTATGAATACACCGATGCTTGAACATATTATAAATTTATTAAAGAAAAACAATTTAACTGATATTACAATGATGCTTTTTTTTCAACCAGAAATAATTATGAACTATTTTAAAGATGGGAAAAACTGGGATGTGAAAATTGATTATATTATTGCTGAAAAAGATTTAGGAACTGCTGGTTGCATAACTCTTGCAAAAGAAAAAATAGGGAATGAAAAAATTTTAATAATAAGCGGAGATGTTTTAACCAATTTCAATTTAATAGATGTAATTAATTTTCATAATGAAAAAAATTCTCTTGCGACCATTGTTTTAACAAAAGTTACAGACCCTTTAAGATATGGAATTGTTATTACTGAAAAAGATGGGAAAATAAAGAAATTTTTAGAAAAACCATCATGGGGAGAAGTTTTTAGCGATACTATAAATACAGGTGTATATGTTTTAAATCCTGAAATATTAAACCATATTCCAGAAAATGCAAATATGGATTTCAGTAAAAATTTATTTCCTTTACTTTTAGAAAAAAAAGAAGCACTTTATGGTGTTATATGCGATGGATACTGGATAGATATAGGAACGCTGGCTGAATATAAATACGTCCATGAACAGATCTTAGATGGAGATATAGAATGCGATATAAAAGGTGAAAGAAGAGGACGCATAGGAAGCGATGTCTGGATAGGGAAAAATGTAAAAATAGACCCCAAAGCAAAATTGAAAGATTCAATCGTAATAGGCAATAATTGTGTAATAGAAGAAAATACAGAAATTTCAAATGCTGTTATTGGTGATAATAATATTATAGGAAAAAATAGTAAAATTATAAGATCGGTTATATGGAATAATAATAAAATTGGGAATGAAACTGATATAAAAGAAGTTGTTATAGGAAATAATAATATAATAAAGGATAAAGCATATATAGGAGTAGGAGCGGTTATTTCTGATAATTGTACTATAGGGAAAGAATCCATAATAAAACCAGAGGTAAAACTCTGGCCCGGGAAAAAAGTAGAAGATAATTCAATTGTGTCTTCTTCTCTTATATGGGGAGAACGCTGGAGTAACAGGTTGTTTGATGCTTATGGAATAACTGCGATGATAAATACAGAATTAACCCCTGAAATAGGTGCCAAAATAGGAGCTGCTTATGCTTCAACTTTACCTAAAGGAAGTTATATATTAATAAGCAGGGATTATCACAGAAGTTCACTTATGATTGAAAGAAGTATAATGTCCGGCATTTTATCTGCTGGTGTTAATATATATGATTTCAGAATAACTCCTTTACCTGTAAGTAAAATGGTTGCCAAATCTTTAAATATAGCAGGTGGTTTACATATAAGAAAATCGCCTTATGATGAAAAGATGATTGATATAAAATTTTTTGATAATCAGGGATTGGATATTTCTTTGTCTCAAGAAAAAACAATTGAGTCATCATTTTTCAGAGAAGAATACAGGCGTGTTGAGGATGATAAGGTTGGTATAATTTCATATCCGCCGAGAGCACTTGAATATTATATAGAAAGTTTAAAGATGGCTTTTGATAAAGAAATTATAAAAAAGAAAAAATTTAAGGTTGTGATTGATTATACGCACGGAACAACTTTAAATATTTTCCCTTCTATATTAGGAGAATTAGATTGTGAAGTTGTGGCATTAAATGCATATAATGATGAGAATAAATTGACACGCTCACAAATAAAATTTGAAGAAGATATGGATACCCTGGCAGATACTGTAAAAATTTTAAAAGCAGATCTTGGAATTATGATAGATTCCGGAGGGCAAAAGATTTTTCTTGTTGATGATAAAGGTAGAAAATTATCAGGTGATGATGGATTACTTGTCATGATACAGCTCTTTTTAAATGCGAGAAAATCAGGGAAAGTTGCTGTCCCGGTTACTGTAACACGATGCGTGGAAGATGTTGTAAATAAAAATGGTGGGACATTGCTACGAGTTGGAACAACATACAGGGCAATGATGACTGTGGCAAATGAAAAAAAAGCAGATTTTGTTGCAGAAGAAAAAGGTGGTTATATTTTTTCCGAATTTTTACCTGCATTTGATGGTATGATGGCAACAATAAAAGTTCTTGAATATCTTGCTATCTATGGTCAACCTTTATCAAATCTTGTTGATGAGATCCCCGAATATAATAAATTATTTGAAAATGTTTTTGTTCCATGGGATAAAAGGGGAGCAATTATGAAAGAACTTGTAAATCTTATGAAAGAAGATACAAAAAGTATAGAAGGGATTGAACTTACCGAAAATGATAATAGAGTTTTAATTATTCCTGATAATGATAAACCTTATTTTCATATATATGCAGAAGCGAAAACAAAACCTTCTACGAAATCCCTGGTTGAAAAATATAAAAAATATTTAAAAAAAATTATAGAAAAAATTTAAAATATCTGTATAATAATTAATCCTAATAATTAAAATTAAATGAAAGGAAAATTTAAATTGGAAGATATAATAACAGTAATAGGCAGTATTAATTTAGATATCATAGTTAAAACTGAAAGGATGCCTGAACGCGGCGAAACATTAGCAGGAAATAATATATATTATCTTCCAGGTGGCAAAGGTGCAAATCAAGCGGTTGCCATAGCCCGTTTAGGGAAAAAAGTTTATTTTATTGGTAAAAAAGGAAAAGATATTATCCCTGATGTTGTAATGAAAAATTTAAAACATCCAAATATAAATCTTGATTATTTTATTGTTGATGAAAGTTTACAAACTGGGGTTGCGCTGGTAAACACAACAGGGAAAAGGGGAAATAAAGTAACTCTTTATACAGGTGCAAATGATGCGATTACTGAAGAAGAAGTAGAAAGAGCAGAGGAAGTAATAAAAAAATCTAAAGTTGTTGTAGTTTCTACAGAGATACCCATAAAAACAGTAAAAAAAGTTTTGGAACTTGCACGCAAATACGGTGTAAAAACCATATTAAGTATTGGTGCAGCAGGAACAAAAAACAGAGAAGAAGTAAAAGAAGTTTTACATGGTCTTGATATTGTCATTACAAATGAAAGGGAATGTGGTTATTTGACAAATAGAGTAATATCTCATATGGAAACAGGAACTTTATCCGCAAATGAATTAAGAAAGTTAGGTGTGAATCATGTAATAATAACAATGGGAAAAGAAGGGACATTACTTGTAAATGCTCATGGTGCAACAGTTTTTCATAGATATGGTGTGGAAGTTATAGATACAATAGGTGGTGGAGATGCTTTTGTGGGCGCTGTAGCAGTTAAGATCGCAGAAGGAAATTTTGTTATAGATGCTATTGATTATGGGAATGCAGCTGGTGCACTTGTTACTATGAAAATTGGTGCTCAGGAAGGACTTTCATATAAAGAAGAACTTGAAAAATTTATTGCAGAAAAGAAAAAAGATGAATATGGTAAAGTTTATAAGGCATATAATGAAACTATTAAAATGTTTGAACAAAAATCAAATAAGATAAGAGTTAATATTATAAAAATGCTTGGTCATGCTGGTTCCGGTCATTTAGGCGGTTCTCTTTCTGTTGCTGATATTTTAGCGGTCCTTTATTTTAAAGTAATGAGAATTGATCCTAAAAATCCAAGATGGGAGGACAGGGATAGATTGGTTTTATCAAAAGGACATGCAGCACCTGCTTTATATGCTGCTTTAGCAGAGGCTGGTTTTTTTTCAGAAGAAAAATTATGTGAATTAAGAAAATTGGGTGGAGATTTATCAGGTCATCCCGATATGAGAAAAACGCCTGGTGTTGATATGACAACTGGTTCATTAGGGCAGGGACTTTCTGTTGCGAATGGAATGACAATTGCGGCAAAACTTGCAAATAAAGATTACAGGGTTTATGTTTTATTAGGCGATGGAGAAATACAGGAAGGACAAATCTGGGAAGCTGCAATGACTTCTTCAACAAGAAGATTAAATAATTTATGTGCAATATTAGATTACAATGGCTTGCAGATAGATGGAAGTATAGGAGAGGTAAAATCAGGATTAGAGCCGATTGTAGAAAAGTGGAAAGCATTTAATTGGAATGTTCTTGAAATTGATGGACACAATCATGAAGCAATTTGGGAAGCTTTAGAAGATGCAAAAAAAGAAAAAGATATGCCAACCATTATAATTGCAAGAACAATAAAAGGCAAAGGAGTTTCTTTTATGGAAAGAAAGGTAGAATATCATGGTGTTGCGCCGACAGAAGATGAATGTCGGCGTGCATTAAAAGAATTGGGATGTGCAGAATGGCAGACAAAATAAAGAAAACATCAATGCGTAATACTTATGGCGATATTCTAGTTCGTTTAGGGGCAATGTATAAAAATATAGTTGTACTGGATGCAGACCTTGCAAAATCAACCCAAACAATAAGATTTGGAAAAACTTATCATGATAGATTTTTTGATATGGGAATTTCTGAACAGGATATGATGAGTACAGCAGCCGGACTTGCTGCATCCGGTATGTCAGTTTTTGTATCTACTTTTGCTATGTTTGCAGCAGGAAGACCATGGGAACAGATAAGAAATTCAATTTGTTACCCTAATTTACCTGTAAAAATTGTTGCAACTCATGGTGGTTTATCAGTAGGTCCGGATGGGCCAACCCATCAGGCATGTGAAGATTTAGCAATAATGAGAGTATTGCCTAATATGAAAATAATAGTTCCTGCTGATTCTGTTGAAACAGAGAGAATTATTGAATTTTTAGCAACCTATTATGAATCCCCCGTTTATCTTCGCCTTGCCAGAATGAATACTCCTTTAGTTTTTAATAATGATTATAAATTTGAATTTGGTAAAGGAATAAAAATAAAAGAAGGTAAAGATTTAACAATAATAAGTACAGGGATTACCCTCTTTAATGTTTTGAAATCTTATGATATATTAACCCAGATTGGAATTTTCCCCGAAGTTATACATATGCCAACAATAAAACCGATTGACCAGCAAATGATAATTGAATCGGTGAAAAAAACCGGCAGGATAATAACTATAGAAGAACATAGTATTATAGGTGGTTTAGGAGGTGCAGTAGCAGAAGTTCTTTCAGAAAATTATCCAGCATATCTGGTTCGGCTTGGTATAAAAGATATGTTTGCAGAATCAGGAGAACCAGATGAATTATTTGAAAAGTATGGTCTTTCTGAAAATCATATAATTGAAGCAGCAAAAAATATTGTAAAAAATAATATAAAGATAAAATAAACGGAGGAAAAAATGCAAAGAAATATACATATAATTGGTATAATAACAGTTATTTTAGTTGTTTTATCTATCTGGGAAATATATCCGCCATTTGATATAAAAGATTCAGAAGGTAATGTGATTGAAAAAGGCAAAATAAAATTAGGACTTGATTTACAGGGCGGAATGTATTTAAAACTTACAATTGATACTGAAAATATGCCTAAGGATATGAAATTGGAAGAAGCGGTTGCAAGAGCACTTGAGATATTAAGAAATAGAATAGATGCTTTAGGTGTTTCTGAACCAATAATACAACCAGAAGGAGAAAAGAATATAGTCATACAACTTCCAGGGATAAAAGATCCAGAAAGAGCATTAAATATAATAGGTAAAACAGCATTATTACAGTTTAAATTAGTTGATGAGATTCATAAAATTTCTGATATGACAGATTCACAGGGCAATACAGTAGCATCAAAGATTCCTGAAAATGTTGTTGTTTTAGAAACAAAAGAAGATGAAAGAATGGTGATTGAAAAAAAAGAATTATTAACTGGGGCGGATCTTGTTGATGCAAAAGTTCAGATGGGACAATATGGCATGCCTGTTGTTAGTTTTAAATTATCGCCAAAAGGAGGGAAAATATTTGGTGAGGTAACAGGTGATAATGTGGGCAGACGTCTTGCAATAATACTTGATGATCGTGTTTATTCAGCACCAGTTATAAGAACAAGGATAAGCGGTGGCGAAGGCATAATAGAAGGTAATTTTTCTCTGGAAGAGGCACGGGATTTGGCGCTTGTTTTAAGGGCAGGTGCTTTACCAGCACCAGTTAAAATAATTAATAAATATATAGTTGGCGCATCTTTAGGTGCTGATGCTATAGCAAAAGGAAAAATGGCAACAATAATAGGTGCTATTTTGGTTGTTTTATTTATGGCTATTTATTATAAAACTTCTGGTCTGATTGCAGATTTTGCATTACTTTTAAATCTTTTATTTGTTATAGCCATACTTGCATCTTTAAATGCTACTTTAACATTACCAGGTATAGCAGGTTTAGTTTTAACGCTGGGTATGGCTGTAGATGCCAATGTCCTTATATTTGAAAGAATAAGAGAAGAATTAAGAACAGGAAAAACAATAAGAGCAAGTATAGAGGCAGGTTATAACAGGGCGTTATGGACAATTATTGATTCGCATGTTACATCACTTATAACAGCTGCAATTTTATTTCAGTTTGGAACAGGACCTATAAGAGGATTTGCTGTAACTTTATTTTGGGGTATAGTTGTTAGTTTATTTACAGCATTTTTTGTAACCAAAGCAATTTTTGATTTAAGGAAACAATATAATAGTTTAAGTATATAAAATTGGAGGAAAAAATGTTAGAAATATTAAAAAACACGAATATAAATTTTATGAAATTAAGAATGGTTGCATATATTTTATCCGCAATTTTTATTTTAAATGGTTTATATTCTATTTACCTTATTAATTCAGGTAAGGCAGCGCTCGGGCTTGATTTTACAGGTGGAACATCAGTTCAAATAAAATTTTCAAAAGATATAAAGGTAGAACAGATAAGACAGGTTATGGATAAGAATAGTATAAAACAGGTTACGATTCAGCAAATTGGTAAAGAACAGGATAAGAGTTTTTTAATAAGGTTAAGCACAGCATCAACGCAGATAGGGAATGCTTCAGAAATTCTTTCTTCTATTTTGAAAAGAGAACTCGCTGATGAAAAAATTGAAATTTTAGGTAGTAATGAGATAGGACCAACGGTAAGCGCTCAACTTAAACAAAAAGCATTATATGCGATTTTCTGGGCTGCAATAGGAATTTTAATTTATATATGGATAAGATTTAAATTTAAATTTGCAGTTGCGGCAACTTTTGCTACTTTGCATGATGTTCTTGTTGTGCTCGGGATTCTGGTTTTCTTTAAAAAAGAAATGGACTTGCTTATTATCACTGCTTTACTTACTATTGCTGGATATTCTCTTACAGATACTGTTGTTGTTTTTGACAGGATTAGAGAAAATTTAAGATATATTTTAAAATCAAACTTTTTAGACATTGTAAACAAAAGCACCAATGAAGTTTTAAGCAGAACAATAATAACATCAGGAACCACACTTTTGACTGTTATTGCACTTTTTTACTGGGGGGGAGAAGTCCTTCATGATTTTTCTTTCGCTTTATTACTTGGTATTCTGGTTGGGACTTATTCTTCTGTTTTTGTTGCAAGTTCAATGGTAGTTGATTGGGAAAATATTGAAAAACGAAAAACCGTAAAAAAGTAAGATGATTTTTTATATCGCTGTTAGTTTATTGAGTTTAATTTTAATCCTTATAAGTTGCGAATTTTTTACAAATTCAATTGAGTGGACAGGGGAAAAATTTAATTTAAATGAAGGTATAACGGGTTCAATTTTAGCTGCTGTTGGGACTGCACTGCCGGAAACAATCATACCTATAATTGCTTTAATATTTATCCCTGGAGAAAAAGGTTCAGAAATAGGGATAGGAGCAATTTTAGGTGCGCCTTTTATGCTGTCAACCCTTGCATTCGGTGTGACGGGTATTGCTGTTGTTTTTTATTATTTTACAAAAAAACGCAGTTTATGGCTTTCTGTAAATAATAAAATATTATCAAATGATATATTTTTTTTTATAATAGCTTATATACTTGCAATAAGCACATCTTATATTACTGATGGTATTTTTAAAAAATTTTCAGGTATAATTTTTATTTTAATATATGCTCTGTATGTTTATATAACATTTTTGCATGAGAAAGAAGAAAAAAAAATTGAATTAAGTCCACTTTATTTTGGCAAAAGTTCAAATCCTTCCATTTTATTAGTTATATTACAGGATATTGTTTCTTTGGCAGGCATGGTAGTTGGTGCTAAATTTTTTGTATCAGGTATTGAAAATCTTTCACAGATTTTCAATATATCGCCTTTTATTTTTTCTTTATTTATTGCGCCTATTGCAACTGAACTACCTGAAAAATTTAATAGCATAATATGGATAGGAAAGCAAAAAGATACACTTGCTCTTGGCAATATAAGTGGAGCAATGATTTTTCAGAGCAGTATAGTGGTTGCTGTTGGTATAATAGGAACAAACTGGATATTAAATAATAGAGCCATAGTCTCAGCTGTAATTGCTCTTTTATCTTCTTTAATAATTGCAACATTTATTAAAATTTTCAAAAAATTACATGCAATTGTATTGATCAATGGTGTTATTCTTTACATTTTATATATAATAATAATATTGAATTTTGTTAAATAAATTCTGGTGAATTTATGCTTGAAATTGTTTTTTGTTTACTTATTTTTTTTTATTTTGGAATTTTTATTATTAAAGATAAAAAAAATAGATTTTTATTTATTTTAGTTATAGATATTCTAATTCTATTTTCTTTATTGCTTCTTAATTTAAAAGATAATTTAATTATTGTTATTTTATCTTTTTTAATTATTGATGTAATATTTTATTTGACTGAAAATGGTCTGCCTGTGTTTGAACTTAAAAAAAAAGATATAATATTTGCAATAATTAATTTGTTAATAAGTTTCTTTTTTTTATTTTTTATTATCAACATAAATTTTATAAAAATTTTTTCCTTATCTGCTTATGAAATATTTTTTTTAATTGCACTATATTTTTCTTTTTTTATTTTTGTTTATTTTGTTTTATCTGAAAAAATAAAGGAAAAAGATGTTTAAAATATTATTAATTTTACAATTTTTTTTACTTTTGATGATTGGTTATTTTATATTTTATAAAAAGGAAAATAGTTTTATTAATAAGATTTTATTTATATTTATAAAAACACATATTTTATTTTTGATAGTATTTTATAATAAAAATTTTTCTCAGATTATATTTATTATTTATCTTTTTTTTATAATCCCTGTTTTATTCCTTTTTATAAAAGAAAATAAAGAACGTAATGTAAGTATAAGAAATGATATAAAAATTGATTTTAAAAAAGAATATATTTTATTTTTACTTGCCATAATCCTTTTACTTATTTTTTCATCAAGTTGCACAAATATAAAAATAAATTATCCCACATATAAAAATGAAATAAAATTTAAATTTACACCTGGTTGTATTACGACAAAAGATAAAAATACTATATTAATTGCAAATGAAAACGAGAATAAAATATATTTTTATGATTTAAAAAATTTCAAGATAACAAAGACAATAAGGACAGGCAATTTACCTGTAAAAATAAAAATTTTTAATAAAAAAATATTTATTGTTAATTATCTTGGCAATTCAATAACGGTTTATGACCTTGAAAATGAGATAATAGAAAATTTACCAGTTAGCGGTCAACATCCATCTTCAATTGAATTTAATAAAGAAAAGAATTTGTTATATGTTGCAAATATGGGGACCAATAATATAACAATAATTGATTTAATCACAAAGACAATAAAAAATAAAATAAAAGTTGGTAAGTGGCCTGCTGATATTTATCTTTCCCCTGATAAATATCTTTATGTATGCTGCAAATATACAAATACCATAGAAATTATTGACGCCGAAAGGGAAAAGCATATATTTACAAAAGTTCATACAGGAATATCTCCAACGCAGATATTGCCAATAAATAAAAAAGAATTTGCAGTGTTAAATGAGTGGGAGTATGTATTTAATTATAAAAGTACAATTGTAATATTTAATAGATTAAATTATAAAGTAAAAGAAAGTATACAGGTAGATGGCGGAATATTTTATGGGACAATTTCAAAAAGCAATAAATATATGATAATTTCTGTTCCTGAAAAAGATAAAATAATATTTGTTGACGTTAAAGCGAGGAAAAAAATACATGAATTAAATTTAGAGGATGATACGCCAAAATATCTTGCTTTATCTGAAGATGGCAAACAACTATTCATTTCTACTCAAAATTCAAAAAAAATAATTGTTATAGATTTGAAGGATTTTTCCTGATGTTTTTTCAATACGGTTTTTTAGATAAATTTTTACTCGTTTCTCCTGTTTATTTTTTATTTGTCGGAATTATAATTTTGTTAATTCTTATAATTGAAAATTTTAAAAATAAATTTTTATGGATTTTTGATTTTATTTTATATTCTATCTTTTTTATTTTCATTTTCATATTTTTTTATATAGAAAAAGAAGATTTAATAGCGGGGTTTTCCATAAAAAAAATTTCTGTTTTTTTTATGCTTCTTATTTTAAATTTAATTTTAATAGAAAAACAAAAAAAATATTATGATTTTTTTATAAAATATATATTTTTACTAACTGCAATTGCAATGATTTTTTTTGAAAAATTATTTATAATTTTTTCAGGATTGATAATTGCAAATTTAATATTTATTTTTAACGAATTAAAAGATAACGAAAATAAAATCAAATATATTTTTTTTGTCTTATTTACAATATTTTTATCAATGTTATGTTTTAATTTAGATGTTGCAGATAATATAAATAAATTTTGTTTAACAGGTATTTTAACTTTTATGTTTATTTTTTTTAATCCAGAAATACTAACAAATATAAAAAATAATTATTTGATTTTTTTATTAAATGGAATTTTATATTTTATAGTTTTTTATAAAATACAGACGGAATATAAATCTTTTTTTCTCTGGCAGCCTGTTTTTTTAATACTAATAATATTTTTTTTAAAAAATACTTTTTTACTTTTAACAGAAGAGAAATATAAAAAATTTTTGATTTATGATTTTTTTAATAATTTTTTTATTTTATATATTTTTTTAGTAATGTCGGATTTTAAATTTAAATATTTTTTTATATCTTTGTTATATATGTTTTTTTTAATATTAACATCTTTTGATTTTATGGAGAATAAAAGTAATGACAATTTAACCGTTATCCATATCAAATACAACATTCAAAATATACAAGAAAATATAAAAATTTTTTTAAATAATCTGATTAGTTTATTTTTTTTCATTTACATCTTTTTTGATTTAACAAAATTAATTTATGATGGTAAATTAAAAAAAATGTTAATGTTTTTTATTTTGTTTTTATATTTTATTACTTTTTTAAATAAATTATTTATATTTTTTTCATTTATTAAAAAAATAAAGATACAGAAGCAGTTATTTAATATATCATATGAACAATTAAATTTATTTTTTTTAACCTTTATTCTATATTATATATTAATTTTAAATTTAAGATTCTGGTGAAAATATGCAAAAATTATTTATATATATTTACCTTTTATCCATTACAATTTTAACTATAATTTTTTTGTTTATATTTAAAATTACTTTTACAACAGTACTGTTAATCATTATTTTATTGATAAATTTATTACTCTTTATTGATATATACCAGAAATAGTAAATTTTTTTAAAACCAAATTTATTATTTTTAATTAATCGTTTAAATAAAATTATTAACGAAATCGTTATTTTTTAAGAAACTTTTTAACAAAATATTGACTCTAAAAATAATATAAAGTATAATTATAATAGCCACAACGTTTAAAGTTTTAACAAGAACAAAAAATAAAAAGGGGTTTAGAAGATGAAAATAAAAAAGGGGAAAATTGGCAAGGGACAAATACTATTTAATTCAATTAAAATATCAAATTTAATATTATTAATTTTATTTATATTAATATCACACAGTTACGGTGCATTATACCGAACATTTGCAGCATGGGGTGATGTAGGAAGCAATGATACATGGCCTGGACCTACGTATGCTTTGACGCAGCAGTCAAACATAGGGCATATGTATTTATTTACGACACAACCCAATACGACGATTCAGTTATATGCGGTTTCTGGACAGATGACGCCTCCGACATTCACGCAGATAAATAGTGGAGCGCCGATAATAAATCAGTTAGTACCAAATGCGGATACACCGATAGAAGTAATAAATTTAGGGACAATATATTATCCAGCAAGGACGCGTGGTTCGGCAGATTTAGTAGATGGATTTGGTTTTACATATTTTATGTGTGAGTCAGATCAGCCAGTATGCTGGGAGGTAAATTCAAGTATACCATATGAAGCAAACGATCGGAACTCATGGCATTGCACAGCAGCATCAGATTGTGCGAGTTTCATAGCGAGTCAGAGTGCGACCAATACAGTAAATGCGCAGAGTTTTAAGGGTAATAAATTTTGCACATTTATGAGATGCGATAGTGACATGGGCGGGTCAGTACCTGGTCCATATTCAACGAATGTAGACGGGAATAGCACGGATCCAAACAGGGGAGATGCCTTGATGTTTTTTAATATAAACAATAATGCAGTGACAGTAAGTGTAGATTACTGGAATGGTGCGGCATGGGTAGCGACTGGTTTTAGTGTAAATATAAATGCAAATGGAGTATATAGTTGGGGACCTTCATCAACAGGGAGGGGGACAGATTTATCAACGCGGGGAGCTTATCGGATAAATGTGACAGGCGGAGATATATTATGTTATAAAGGAGATGTATTTTCAACAGCAACAGATGGAGATAATTATTTTACATTTGGTATAGACAAAGTAGATGGGTTGCAGATAGGGACAGAGTTATATGGATACGTGACAGACGTAGATTTACCGTGCTGTGCAGGGAATAATAATATAGTGATAACGGCTTTAAACGCTGCTGCGACTGTATTTATAGACAGGTTTGACCCTGCAACCGGCCCTGTAAATAATTTGCCGTGTACGTCGGCAAATGGAGCAGGTAACTGGGTACAGGTAGCAGGACCGATAGTAGTAAATCCCGGGACACATACAGGATGGTCGCCTACGCCTGCAAATACCTGGACACCTGCAAAAGGGAGGCCATTTAGAGTCCGTTCAAACGTGCCAGTGCAGGCAGCAATGGGAGCAAAAATAATGGAGGGAGTAAATAATGATGCGAAATTTGTAAGCGGGTTAAATACAGGAAGACCTGTGGATGTAGAATTCTATGTAAGTTCAAATTATACAAATGGGTGGCAGGGACCAGCGACGTTACATGCAATAGCATTTTTGCCAGGGACAGTAATAAATGCGCCTGGATGCACACCTGCAATGCAGACGACAACAGGACCATTTCAGGGAGTTTTTTTCAGGACGATAAAAGACGTCCATGATATACATATAACATCAAATTATCCAATATATTTATTCTGGGAATCATATTCAGGATTTGCAAGTTCAGAGTTATGTTCAGGTACAGAGAATCATCCAGTATGCGAGATGGTGTATATAGCACCTCCAGCAGAGCTGTGTGCATACACAATAAGCAAGGAATCAAAGCAGGTAGGAGACACAATAACATATACAATAACGATATATAACTATGGAGTGCAGGATTTAACGATAGATGTATGGGATAGTATACCAGCAGGGACAAGTTATATAGCAGGGAGTGCAAATCCGGCAGCAAGTGGGACGCCAGCATGGGGAATATACTGGGCAGCGCAATCAGTAACATCAACAGCGATGAAACAATTTAAATTTGCTATAACAGGAACAATAACAGATGGATCAATACCTGTAATAAATCGTGCATACGGCAGGGATAATTGTGCAGGGTATAAGCAATCGGAACCGGTTGCAAATGCAATAGTAAAACATTTATCATGCGCATATACATGGAAGTCATACGCAGGGTGGGCAAACAGGAGTTCAGATGCATCAAGACAGGCGCAGGTAAACATATATGCATTGCAGGATAATACGACAATAAATTTATATGAGGTGACAGGATGTCAGCCGTCATCAACTGGGGCATTGACAATAAATAATCAGGTAGTAATAAACCAGACATTGAGTGCATTTCAAAAATATACGTATAATATACCGACAGGAGCAAGCAGAGCGTTTTATAAAATAATATCAAGTTATCCAGTCTTTTGGGAATTTGATAGCGTGGCAAATATATGGGATGGAGGTGTGAGGGAAATGTCGGTATATTCAACAGATATGAAAGTATCAGATAAAGTATTTATGACGCATCTTACATATGATAAAAATAGCAGCAGCACGGATAACACGAATTATGGGGATTGTTTATTAATTATAAATCCGAATGCAGTAGGAGTTACGGTATATGTGAATGTATCTCAGGACGGTGGAATAACATGGAGAACATTAACGAGCCAGAGGATAGATGCAGATTCAGCGTGGTTATATGGAGGGACAGATAGTGTAAGTGAAGGGGAATATATGGTAATAACTGAAAGTGGAGCAGGACAGAACGTGATGGTGATAAAGACAAATGCTTTGCATGCGAGTTATAATTCAGACGTGCCATATATGTATGGTATATCGCCAGATGGGAGGAAAATAGTAACAAGTGGTGATGTGTTATATGGTGTAACAACTAAAAGTAATGGCAGAGTAATAATAACTGGGATAGGGGCAGGGACAGCAAATTATGCGGTTGACAGGTATGTTCCAGCAACGACAAGTGGGTTATGGACAATAGGAGGAGCAAGCGGGAGTTGGGTAAATTTTGCAAGCGGAAGTGTGGCGGCAGGTGCGCAATCAGTAGTTTTAGATTCAAATAATAATGAGTTAGTAAGGGTAAGGGTAACCGGTGGGACAGCAAGTGTGCAGGCAGCATTTGGAGGTATAGTTTCACATACCTATTGGGCAGGAGATGGTGATTATATACCTGGACAGGTAAGGGCAGGGTTTGACTGGTTGGCGCAGGGCGGGACAGGGTCGCATCTTTTGGACTGGAATTTTTTATTAAGCACAAGCGGTGGAAATAATGATTTTGTATTTTTATTAGTTCCTGATGCAAATACAAATATAACAATAGATTCAACAGATATGCAGAGTAATGGACCTGATTGTGGGGTAAATTACGGGATATCAAATTATACATCAACAGCAGCGGATCAGGTATTCGCATTCTGGTATGGC
The DNA here is from genome assembly GCA_020722985.1 of Candidatus Methylomirabilis sp. Lineage (GTDB taxonomy): Bacteria > Oederibacteriota > PGYV01 > PGYV01 > DYJU01 > DYJU01. The sequence goes on along the minus strand of DYJU01000014.1, from coordinate 1,210 downwards.
AATATGGATGGGAAAAACAAGGCAATAAGTTCGTCAAATAATCCGATATATGCAATGGTGATGGATGATGATGTGAGGGGGACGTTATTTTCAGGAGCACCTCTTATTTGCACATCGCCGACAAATACACCGACGATAACACCAACATTACCAACTTCACCGACAATAACATCAACAATAACAAGGACGATAACAGCAACAGTGACGCGGACAATAACGCAGACAGCAACAACGACAGTAACGCCAACAATAACCGTAACATCTACAAATACGCCTGATATGATAATAAATCTTGCAAAATCAATAGATAAAGGGGTAGTGATGTTGGGTGATACAATAACATATTGCATAAGTTATACAAATCCTGGACCAAATATAGCGACATTTTATATATGGGATACAATACCATGGGTAACAGATTTTGTAGGATGTTCAACAGGAACGGCAAGTTCAACATGCACTGTAGATAATTATGGGACGACAAGAGTAGTAAGATGGACAATAACGAATTTGCCTGTAAGCGGATGGGGATTTGTATGTTTCTGGGTGAAAGTTGCAAGGTTGCCGTATATGGAAGGAGAAAAGGAGTATTATGCGGAGATAAGTGGAAAAGATGAAATAGAAAAAGGGATGAGTAGAAACAAGAGTATAGTAGGATTTGGAGATTGCACGGGAGAGACTGAGGGGAACAAAATAATGTATACAGATAATAGATTGAAAGTATTAAAGATGCGAGAGTAGAAAAGGAAGCAGGAGAATAAATTTAAGAAAGGTAGGAGAAAAATGATAAAAAGATTTGTCCTTATGATAATAATGATAGGGACAGGTCTATTGATAATATCAGAGGAATTATATGGGACATCATACGTGCAGAATCTTTTAATATCTCCATCATCTCCTGCGCCTGGTCAGACAGTAACAATAACATTTCAGATAAGAGGGGATAACCTAGCATGCGGGCAGGCATTTGGTGTGGCATTATCAGATGATACAACGCCTGGATGCGGGGATGATTGGCTATTTGCAAATCAGGAATACGGGGGGACAAGCAGATTATTTAAGAATACGACATGGTGGTATGACAGCACGACAGTGACAGTGACAAGTACAGACCACACGGATGTGAGCGGGTTAAACGGAGGGTATGTGATACCGTATCTTGAAATAGAAAAAGAAATTTTTGCGTATCTGGAAAAAAATGGGGTTTATG
>DYJU01000090.1 GCA_020722985.1 Candidatus Methylomirabilis sp. | reverse complement strand
TGCTACTATTGGCAAAGATTACGGAAAATTGTTGTGGCGTATAAAATTAATGCCAGGTGAAAGTAAAAAAATTATGTTGAGTTATACGGTTAAATATCCTGAAGGTAAAATAGTGGCAGAGAAAAATTAAATGATAATGTTGAATTAATAATAAAAAAATGAATAGAAAAAATATTCATTTTAATCAAAACAAATTTACTTATTCGTAACTATTAATAAATTAATTTTTGAATTGATTTTGTGCCATCACCAACTTCAATTTTCAACAAATAATTTCCTTTTGAGATGTCTGGTAATTTATAATACATTTTATTTAATCCAGACAATAATTGAGTTTGTTTGTTATAAATTGTATTGCCTAAATAATCAAGAATTATTACAGAAACAATTTCATTTTTTTTGTATAAATTAATATCAAAATAAATTTCATTTGAAAGAAGTGGATTAGGATATGCAGCACTAATATAAGTATTTTCACCAAAAAGACATTTTAAACCGTTAACTACATTTACACCATGTAAATATGTTTGTCCATCAATATCTCGTGAAATTAATTTGTAGTAATTTAATTCTTTTACATTTTTATCTATGTATAAATAATTAATACTTTGATCACTGTTGCCTGACGCTTTTACTTCGGCTAATTTGAGGTAATCAATTCCGTTAATACTTTTATATATTTCATAATGCGAAGTATTTTTTTCGCTAAGCGATTTCCACTCAATGTTTATATTACAGTCAAGTTCATTAGCATGAAAATACGAAATATTTACAGGTAAAACAGCATTAGTAAAATAATTTTTTGCAAGATAATGAGAAGATAACCCAATTTGTTCTCCCATTAAACGTCCTTTTATATCATCAAAAGGAGGATGAATACCACCCCATATTCTTGACAAACTAGCTTCATCAGATGCATCTTTGTATGATGCCCATTGAAGTTTTATATCAGTACTTGGACCTTTTTCTATAACTAAAAATCCACTATTTGCAGGAATTACAGTTTCAGATAAGCCACCAGGAAAATAAGGAGAACCTGTAATTAATGTCATCAATTCAGCACCAGCTCTTGAATAAGTTGAATGGCCTGATACATACCCGGCAAAAGGAGGTGTTACAAATGTTTTTCTTTGAAAAGGCATCCAGCTTTCACCTAAAATCCATCCAGCACCTGCAACATCAGTAGAAGAATCATTGATATAATGGAACCCTTTCCAAGTGTATAATTTAATTTTATTTACATGTTCATTTGAAATGCCAGCTAATGAATCTCCTGCTTGAATCAATTCAATATAACCAGGAATTAAAGGAAACCCTCCTTGTTGAAAATGTGGTAAAAGACTATCAGAAGATTGCCCTAACTGTGACATAATTCTTAACGTTGAAATAGGTCGAGGACTGTCATACCAACCTTTAGCACTCCATGCTGCAATTGCAGCATCATGCATAGCTCCACCTAATGAAAAATAGGATTTGATATCCCATTCAAGATTAGAAAGTAAAGGGCCTACACCTTCATATTTTTTTTGAAATTGAGGATGATCACTTACTTGATTTAGCATATAAAACCAATGTCCAGGGGGTGTTTCGGAACGTGGGCCATCAGCCCAAAATTGAGAAACTACTCTTGTGTAATCTCCTCTTTTTATTAGTTGTGGAACATAAGAAAGATTAGTGATTGGATTAACGATATATCCCTTTGAAGTATCGCCTCCTTCAAAATAATTATAAAATTGTTTTTGAGCAATGAAGTCAGATGGATAATAGTTTCCATTACCTTTACTTTTAGGTGATATATCTATCATTGTAGTATCATTTGGATCTAAATGAGATGACCAAATTGACACCATAGTATGGCCCCATTTAAATAAATTACTTGAACTATCATTTTGATCTGTAAGACTTAATTGAGGTTGTAAACTCGGATCTAGATATACTTTATATTGTATACCATTTCTAAAATAATTAACTGCATCTGTAGATTTCATTGAAAAAGGAGTTACCCTTCCCCATTCTGGTTGTAGAAATTTCTGAATTGGATTTATTGGATTACCTGCTTGATCAAGTGAACCTGTAATATATAAAGGTTGCCATCTATTAGCATTATTTAATGTAAAGTTTCCAGTATCAGACACATCAAGCACTCCATTTGCTGGTAAGTAATTAAAATAATTATAGTTTTGCAATTGATGCGAGCTGTCTTTTAATCCCATATTAATTACTTTCTCTGCAATATAATTTCCTAAATCAGCTGGTGTTCCTACAGCATAATTAGTGCTAATATAAGATGTGTCATAACCAAGACTGAGCATAAGAGAATCAAATCGAGCTTTTATAGTAACTGGATCTGGAGTAGGTACTGAGGAAAAACGATGCCTCAATAAACGATAAGCAGCATAGCTTATTGCCATATTTTGTGATGTAATTGTATCAATAGGATTTACATTTGGTATACCGGTAAATGGATAATATATACCGTTGATAGTTTGACCAAGTACATAAGGAGTAGCTAATGAATTATATGCAGCCCAAGCGTCATACATAGCAATAGATAAATGAAATAAATTACGAGCTTGTACAGGTGGTCTTGCAAAGTCATTTCTAATTGTTTCAAGTAATACCTCATTCCATTTTCTAGCAACAGAAACTTGTGCATTACTTTGATTTATAAAAAGAAAACAAAAAATAATTAGAAGTAAAATTGGACGCATCAATAGGAAATAAATTTATGAAATTTAGGATTAAAAAATTTTTGCCAAAGTTAACTTAAGTGAATCAATATTATGCTGAATACTTTTGGTTATTGTTTTTTATTTTTTTATATATAATTGAAGTCTTTTTTTCTTTATTTGTTTGTGCTGCATATTATTAAAAAATTCAGCTAATTATTGTGGTGTGTAAAAATTAAAACTCGATGAAAGTAAAAAAATCATGTTGAGTTACACGGTTAAATATCCTGAAAAGATAAATAGTGGTATAGAAAAATTAACTGATAGTGATGAAATTATTTTTTATTTAGATACAAATTGAACTGAAAATTCTTAATTTTTTTAAAAAGGATATTTTGTATTATGTAAAGTGTGCTTTACATTTGATTTATTAAAAAAAATTAATATTATGAAATATTTACTTCCGTATCGCTTTAAAAAAATTGGAGTGTTTATAGCGCCAATAGGTTTTATATTATGGTTTTGTATGCAGCGTGGATTTATTACCAAATTATTTATTTTTCTTTTCGGAGAAAGTAATAATCAAAGTAATTTTCCATATCATATAGCAAATGTTTGTATCGCTATAATATCTTTTTTTTCTTTCCTTGCAGGAATGTATTTTATTAGCTTTTCAAAAGAAAAAGTTGAAGATGAAATGATACAAAAAACTAGGTTAGACAGTTTTCAGTTTGCTGCTCTAATGCAATTTTTCTTTATCATTATTAGTTTCTTATTTATGGTATTATACAGAGAACCAACTAATGCTGGGTTAATGCTTTTCTTTATCAGTACACTATTTATTTTTTGGCTTTGTTTTATTGGTCGTTTCAATTATATTTTACATTTTAAAATTATTAGATTAAGCAGGTCATGAAAAATTATGTAAGAGAAGAACGTATACTAAAAGCACTTACTCAAGTTCAATTAGCTGAAATGGTCAATGTATCAAGACAAACGATAATTTCAATAGAAACAAGTCGTTATACGCCTTCAGTAATACTTGCTATTAAATTGGCTTCTGTTTTAGGTAAGAAAGTGGAAACTCTTTTTGAAGTTGATATTTCAGAGTATTAATATAATTGATTTTTTTATGATAACAATAATGCGTTGATGTAAATAGATACTTTGTTATCTAAAACCCCTTATTGTTTACAACTTTATTATTTTCATATTTAGGATAATATTAAATTTGAATTTCATCCAATTATTTTTTCTTCATGCAATTTTCTCACTTACATAATCATACACAATACTCATTATTAGACGGCGCCAGCAGTATAAAAAAATTATTTAAAAAAGCAGTAGCAGACAAAATGCCTGCAATTGCTATTACTGATCATGGTAACATGTATGGTGTTTTTGATTTTGTAAAAGAAGCCAATAATTATGTAGATGCTGATGGCAAATTACTTGTCAAACCAATTATTGGCTGTGAATTTTATTTAGTAACCGACCGAACTATTCAACAATTTACTAAAGAAAAAAAAGACCTAAGATATCATCAACTATTACTTGCAAAAAATCAAGATGGTTATAAAAACTTAATGAAACTTTGCACATTAGGATTCACAGAAGGTTTATATGGAAAATATCCACGAATTGATAAACAATTAATTGTAAAATACCATCATGGGCTTATAGCTACTACTTGTTGTCTAGGAGCTTCGGTGCCTCGTATTTTATTAAAAGATGGAGAAGAGGCAGCCGAAAAAGAATTTCAATGGTGGCTTGAAATTTTTGGTGAAGATTATTACATAGAATTACAACGTCACGACATTCCGGATCAGCAAAAAGTGAATGAAGTATTAGTAAAATGGGCTTCAAAATATAATGTCAAAATTATAGCCAGCAACGATTCGCATTATGTAGATGAAATAGATAGCAATGCACACGATATTTTATTGTGTTTAAATACAGGCGAAAAACAAAACACACCCAAGAGTAAAGACTTTGCAGACGAAGAGCAAGACTCAAGAAATACAAGATTTGCTTTTTACAATAATCAGTTTTTTTTCAAAACTACTGAGCAAATGATGCAACTCTTCAGTGATTTGCCTGAAGCCATTGATAACACTAATGAAATAGTAGGTAAGATAGATTTAGTAAGTGTCCAAAACGATGTGCAATTACCCGATTTTCAACCACCACCTCCTTTTACATCACAAGACGATTATCTTGAATTTTTGGTATATGAGGGTGCCAAAATAAAATATAAAATTATTAGACCAGAAATTGAAGAACGTATCCAATATGAATTAGGAATAATTAAAAAAATGAAATTTACTGGTTACTTTCTAATCGTATCAGACATCATCATTTCTGCAAAAAAAATGGGCGTTATTGTTGGTCCAGGTAGAGGTTCAGCAGCAGGCTCCATAGTTGCTTATTGTATTGATATTATTTCAATAGACCCTTTAAAATATAATTTACTTTTTGAAAGATTTTTAAATCCGGATCGAGCCGAAATGCCAGATATAGATACCGATTTTGATGACATAGGTAGAGGAAAAGTAGTAGAATATATTGTAAACAAATATGGAAAAAATAAAGTAGCGCATATTATTACACAAGGCACTATGGCTGCTAAAAGTAGTATAAAAGACGTAGCAAGGGTACTAGATTTGCCATTAGAAGAAAGTATCATGCTTTCTAAATTAGTGCCAGATAAACCAGGTACTTCACTAAGCGAAATGCTGCATATTACACAAAATGATTTAACCCTAAAAGAAGGAATCAGTCCAGAAGATATACAAAACGTTATTAAACTACAACAAATATATATTGAAGAAAACATGCAATCTACCGTATTACATGAAGCCGAAAAATTAGAAGGTACTATTAGAAATACAGGGATACATCCGGCTGGGATTCTAATAGGACCAAAAGACTTGGTAGAAATTATGCCTTTAAGTAAACAAAAAGATACAGAGTTATTAATATCACAATTTTCAGGCAATGAAGTTGACAAAGCAGGGGCAATAAAAATAGATATATTAGGGTTAAGTAATTTAAGCATTATAAGAAATACAATTATTCAAATCAAAGAAAATCACAACCTTGATTTAGATATTGAAAATATTTCATTTGAAGATGAAAAAACTTTTACCCTATATCAAAATGCAGAAACCGAAGGTACTTTTCAATTTGCATCACCTGGTATGAAAAAATATTTGAGTGAATTAAAACCCGATTCATTAAATGATTTAATTGCCATGAATGCACTATTCAGACCAGGTCCTATGGCTTACATTCCTGAATTTATATTACGTAAACTTGGTAAAAAAGCAGTTACTTATGATTTGCCAGTAATGGAAGATATTTTAAAAGAAACACATGGTATTACAGTTTATCAAGAACAAGTAATGTTGCTTTCACAAAAATTAGCTAACTTTTCAAAAGCAGATGCAGATGTATTACGTAAAGCAATGGGTAAAAAACAGACTGATGTGTTGAAAAAAATGAAACAAAAATTTACTGATGGTTGTCAATCAAATAATCATCCTTTAGATATATGCGAAAAAATCTGGAATGATTGGCTTGAGTTTACAAAATATGGATTTAATAAAGCACATGCAACCTGTTATGCATACTTAGCATATCAAACTGCTTATTTGAAAGCAAATTTTCCAAACGAATATATGGCATCTGTATTGAATGCACAAAGCAATACAGAAGATATTTCAAAATACATGAATGAATGTAAGCGAATGAAATTAAAAGTATTTGGACCTGATATCAATGAAAGTCAAGGAAATTTTAATGTAAACAAATTAGGAGAAATTAGATTTGGATTATCAAAAATAAAAGGCTTAGGTGAAAATGCAATTTCATCAATTATCAATGAAAGAAAAATAAACGGAACTTACACAGATATTTTTGATTTAGTAAAAAGATTAGAATCGCGAGTAGTAAGTAAAAAAACTTTAGAAACATTAATATTATCAGGAGCTTTAGACAGTTTTGATTCTTTGCACAGAGCGCAATATTTTTATATTCCTATAGGAGAACCCAAATCAAATCTTGAAAAAATATTAAAATACGGTCAGTTAGTTTCAAATAATGTAAGTATGCAAACAAACAGCTTATTTGCAGATAATCAATTACCTGATATTGTAAAACCCAAAATGGCATTATGCCCACCTTGGCTACTATCAGAAAAACTTTCAAAAGAAAAAGATTTACTAGGAATATATATAAGTGCACACCCTTTAGAAAACTTTCAATTTGAAATGAAAAATTATCATTTTACTCCATTAAATGAAATTGATGTTTTAAAATTAAAAAATAAAATAATCAGAATAGGAGGTTATGTTAGCAATGCTCAGCACCTGATTTCAAAAAAAGGCAATCAGTATGGAAAGTTTAAATTGACAGACTTTTATGGAGAATATGAAATAGTGATTTTTGGGAATCAATATGTAAAACATAAAGATTTTATTACTAATGATTTAAAAATAATGATCAATGGAATTTATCAATTAAAAAAATACAGTGAGAGTGAATATGAATTTAATATTCATCAGATAATGTTATTGGAAGAAGTGAAAACAAATTTGAGTAAAAAACTTCATATCAAAATAGATATTGAAAATATAAATGATGCATTTATTAATATAATTTCAAAATATGCAAATGACAATGGTACTTGTGAACTAGGAATTCAAATAGAAGATGTGCAGCAAAAAGAAAAATTAAAATTAATAAGTTCAGTAAAAAAAATTGAAATATCAGATGAGTTATTACAAGAGCTTGAAAATTTTAAAGCCATTCAATTTGAAATAGAATCGAATTAATAATTATTTATGATAAATGAATTTTATACAAAAAGATTTATAAAGTATATTTGCATCTTAAAAAAATATTCAATAAAATAAATTATAAAGAAATGGCACAAACTTTTACAGACAGTAACTTTG
>DYJU01000089.1 GCA_020722985.1 Candidatus Methylomirabilis sp. | reverse complement strand
ATACAATATTCCATGAGATGTTTCACCCTATATTAGAAGTATTTAAAAATCATTTTCCGCCAAGATATGTAGCACTTGTAAGAGATATAGATAAATATAAAAACGAAAGTTGGTATAAAAAAGTTGTTGAGACATATACTGATTTGACTCCACAAGAGTTAATAGATGAGCTTATTGTTACTGCAGTAGGATTAGAAGCAGCAGGACAAATAAAATTATTAAAAGACTTTGAAAAAGAGGACAATTCAGCATTTAAATCTTTTTTTGATTATGTAAATGACTTTTTTAAAAAATTAGGGTTAGATTTAAGTAAAATATATCATATTGAAAATGGAATTGTTGATTTACTTAAAACAGATACTTCATCAAAAGCAGATATTTCATCAATTACAATAAAAAATGTTGCTTCATTATTAGTATCTGCATATAATATTAATGGATTTGATAAATTAATTAAACGGAATGTTCTATTTTATGATGTTAATGGTGCCCCTATTGATATAGATGGAGATTTTGATATAGATGAATTTATCGTAAATAATTCAAAAATTATAAATGATAATTCTGGAGAATCTGATATTAATATTTTAATTGAGAAATATAGAATACCTTCTAAAAATAGCAGTATGGAAGGTGTTACAAAAATAATTGATAGTTATATATCAAAAGACAACACATATTCTCCTGAAAAACAAGCTGTTGACAAATATATTATTGAAGTTAGATTTAATGGTGACAGTAAATTATTTTTAGATTTTAAGAAAAACAATAAAAAAGAATATGAAACAGAAAAAGAAATTTTATTAGCTGAATTAGAAGATGCAAAATTAGATAAAAAAGAAAATAAAACATTAAAAGGTATTAAAGAAAAATTATATAGTTCTTATCAATATTTAATAGAAGTAAATGAAGAAGCTAAAACTTATGGTAAAATAGTACACTCATTTCAAGAATATTTCTTTGCTGAAATAATGAATATGAAAAATAATGGAGTTGAGGTTGATTATAATAAGGTAATAGAAAATGTTTTTATGAAAAAAGATATATCAGTAGGGTCGAAAGATTATGTTTTATATCTTGAGGAATTAAAAGCATTAGTAGAGTTTACTAAAACAATTGAATTTGAAGCTAATCAACGAGGAGTTACTGATGTTAAATATATTAGTGAATTAGCTATTGAAAATAAACAGTTAGGTATTTTAGGAAGAATAGATTTAGTTGTTCTTTATGATGATTTAGAATATGATATTTATGATACTAAAACACATAAAGAAGGGAAATTTGACTCTGCATGGAATTATAATTATGGGTATTTTGAAAATGAAGTGTTAAGTAGAATTTCAAATAAAGGAATGAACCAAACCTCTCTACAAACTAGTTTATATTCTATATTACTCAATTTAGAATTGAAAGGTTTAAAACAAAGAAGAACAGGTACAATTTATTTTGAATTAGATACTAAATATAGTATAAATAATGAAACAGGTCATTTAGAGTCAGAATTAAATAAAATATCTTTAAGAAAAAGTAAAAACAATAAACCATATTTAACTTTATTAGATTATAGAAAAACGTTAATAAAATCATTTCCAAAAGAAAATCAAGAATTATTTATTGATAGGTCATTATATGAAAAAGATAAAATAAATAATTTCAAAGAACTTTTTGATATTATTACAGATGAAAAAACTATTGATTATATAAATGTAGATATATCTGCAAAAAAGATGTTAAAACATTTAATTCCTAATCCAGAGACAAATAAAGGAATAGGATTTATAGACCATACTATTTCTCAAAAACCAGCTATCGAGCAAGGTGTAATAACAAAAACTTCTAATTTTGTTTCATTAGAAGGAATGTCTGAAAATGAAAAGTTAGAAATATTAAAAAAATATTTCACTAAGTTAAATAATAGGACAGAAAATGATTTAGATTATATAATAGAATGTTATAATAATGATGGAACACTACCTTCTGTTTTAAAAAATAATGTATTACTAAGCTCTACAATATTGAAATTTGTTGCAACTATTCCTAAAGGCATGGAATTAACAAAAGTTTCAGATAAATTAGGGATGGAGGAATTTGAAGGTTATCCTATATTAGAAGCTAAAGACCCTTTGACAGGAGTATCAAGATTATTATATTTTAGTAAAACTCCTTCTGAAAACATAACATTTAATAAAAATGGTAATAAAGCTACAAATGTATTAGGTGCCATATATAATAATAATGTAGCTGCTGCTAAATTTAAAAACAAAAATTTAAGAGAAGCTAATACAACTAATTTTAGAAAAATGATACTTGGGTTTGCTGCATTAAAAATGAAAAGTATAGACCCTTCTTTTACTATTGATAGAATGTTAATTTCTTTAGGAAGAACATCTGCATCTACACCACTCCCAACAGATATGAAAGAGATAATGCCTTTATTGGAATTGTTTAAAGATATTATGCCTAATGATATGTCTATTGGAATGAAAAATATTTTTAAAAGTACAGATTTATTTAATGAAAAAGAATATACACCTGATTATGTAGATATATTCAAAGGAATATTAAATACCTCTGAAATAATAAAATCTGATAAAGATAAAAATCCAGTTATTGATGTTATAACTAAATTTCAAAATGAAAAAGGGAATGTATTAGAAGTTTTAGATATGTTAAAGAAAATAGAAGCTCAAATGAGATTATCTATTTTACAAAAAGGAGAGAGGGTTGAATTAAACAAGGAATACATTGCTTTGATGAATATGATATTAGACCTAAATAATATAGGTAATAATATATTAGAAAATAACGCAAATGTAATTCAACGTTGGGTTTCAGTAGAGCATAATTCCCAAATATATTTAAGACGTGCATTAATGAATTTAACTAAAACAGGCGACCTTGAAATAAGACGTGCTTTTGGTAGGTTTGAAAAAACAAAAAATTCATTATTAGAAAAAATGTTTAAAAAGAAAGGTCATGAATTTTCAGCTAAATATTTAACTTCTTCAATGTTACTTGCTTATGATAATCTTTTTATCAATAAAAATGATTATTCAAAACCTGATACATTAATGAAATTAAAAGACCCAGATATAAATGATAGTTCTTTGACAGAAGAAGAACGTGATTTTATAAGGTATTTTAATGATATGATATATACTACATTAAAAAAGACTAATCCTTCTATTTTTAAAGGATTTCAAACAGAAGAAGAAGAACGATTACACACAAAAGGATGGGTTCCTGTATTTAAAGCGACAACACAATCAAGACAAGCAAGGGGGAAATTCAGTACTACACTTAATGTTTATGATGTTAGGGAAAAAGAAGTACGTAACGAAGATGAACAATTTATCATGAATAATGATTTAGGTAAAAAATTTAATAGTCATAAATTTTTATCAGGATTTAATGAGGAAGAAGGTACTATGATAGAAGGGTTTGATTTTGATAATGAAGTTGAAACAAATCTTGAATACATATTACAAAAATTTTTTGTTACAGGTGTTGAAACTGATGTTCATAATTATACAATGTTTGCATATAGAGCAATAAAAACTTTAATGGATGGAGAATTTTTCTTATTTGGGGATTCAAATAGAGTTAAAGATATTATTAATGATTTAGATGATAACATGGCTTTATATGTAAGACGAGAGGTAATAAGTAAAAATAAATATGAGAAAATATTAGATAAAGTAAATATTACTGCAACAACATTAGCTATTACAGGTTCTGGTAAGCAAGCGGTAATGGATACATTGACATATATATTTTCTTCATCATCTTATATGGTATCAAATCAAATATTTAAATTATTTGGAGGAAATGATAAAGCATTAGGATTTTTTGATGTTAATGCGTGGGCAATGGCTGGTAGATTAGTTATAGCAAATGATAAATTAGCCCTAAGACTTATTGAACAATTTGCATTAGACACATCTGATGCGATGGTGTTAGGTGGAGACAGTAAATTGAAAACTATGAGAAAATCACTTATGGAATTGGGGTTTACTGTAACAAGAGGCATGAGTGAAGCAGTATTATCACAATTGTTTTTAGCAGCTATGATTTATGATGGTTCATATTACGGATATAGTTTAAATTCAGAGGGTGAATTAATTTATGATGAAACAAAAGACTTAAGAATATACACTAAAGACGGTAAAATAAAAGACGAACAATTTTTATATGCTTTGAAAAAAAGAATGTATGAAGAAGGTCGTGGATTAGAAGATGACGAAACAGGGACAAAATCTTTAATGGAAAGAAAATTATTATATCCTTATACAGCAATAGAAATAAATAGTATAAAAGCTAAAGCTGGAGATATGATAGGTTCTATGGATAAAAATACTAAACTAAGAGCAGAGAAAATAGTTATTTTTAGGCATTTTTTGAAGTTTAGAACATGGCTTGCATCTAAAGCAGATTTGTATGTGATGGGACATCAAATATCGGAAACCTTTGGAGATTGGAAAAAGATAATACATGATGATGGTTCTATAACGTATGAATTTTTACCAAATGAGAGAGAAGGTATTGTATATTCTTTATTTTCTATTGTGAATAAAATGAAAGCTTATGGTTTAAAATTATCATTAAGTAAAGACTTATCTGAAATAGAAAAGAAAAACATGGCAATATTTGCTTCTCATTTAATATTTACTGGTATTGTATTTGGAATATTTAAATCAATAAAATTAACTTGTGATGAAGATGATAAAGATTGTTGGTTAAAAAAGACAATAATAGGACATGACGCTGAAAATATATATAATAACGTTTCACAAGATATGATGGTATTGTCTGCATTATATGACATAGCATTAGGTAAAAATGTATCTTATTTTGCTGGAGTATCTATTGTTAAAAATGCAGCCGTAAGATTATCTCTTGGTATTTACAATATGGTATTTGCAGAGGATTATGAATATCGTATTAAAAATTTTAATGAAGATTTATCCAAATCATGGGCTACATATAAAACAGGATATGAGTTTGTAGAAATAATGACAAGAAGTGATAGTAAAACAGAGCTTATGGATGAAGAAGAATTAATTGACTATTATCAATTACAAGAAGAAGAAAGATTGATTAAAGAGAAAAAAAATAGAGAAAAAGATTCAGAAAAACAAGAAGAAAAAGATGAAGAAAATTAATAATAACATATCTCAATTCAGAAATGGAGATATATTACTTGTTGATACAAGTAGCTTTTTAGGGAAAACTATTGATAAGTTTCAAGGTAATAGATTTAATCATGCAGGATTCATATTAAATGTATTTGAAACATGTTATGTTGTTGAAGCTGTAGACACAGGTGTTGGATTTACAGAATTATCAGAATATTTAACTAAGTATAATAATGGAGAATTAGACCTTTTAATTTTAAGAGATGTTAAAAGCAGATTTTTTTATATAGACACACAAGAGATAATAAAATTCATATTACCTAAAACAAAATTATCTTATCATTATTCGAATTTATTTATTTTTCAACCTATTAAATATATAGCCAAAAAACTTTTTGGTAAAGAATTATGGATTGGTCCAAAGAAAGTTGTTGCAGAAGAACAATTTATTTGTGGAGAATGGGTCGCTTTTGTTTATAATCATTTTACAGGATTATTTGATAATTGGAACAAAGTTGCTCCTGTTGATTTATATGACAATTATGATTTTGTCCATTTAACTATAGCAAAAACTCCTTGTACTTATTTTTGTGCAAATAGATAATTATGATTTTAGTCATTGTTTCATGCATTGTGAACTATTAATTTTGAATTATTATTATTAATTGGATTAAATTATTTACTCATTGAAATTTTTAAAAGGGTAATTTCATTATAATCAAATAGATATATCGCCTTTAATATGAGGGTCGGCAATGTAATTTTCAATTGTAAAATCATCAAATTTAAAATCAAAAATATTTTTCACATTTTTGTTTATTATTAAATTGGGGAGTTTTTTTGGTGTTCGTGTCAGTTGTAGTTTAACTTGTTCTATATGGTTAAGATAAATGTGCGAATCTCCCAAAGTGTGAATAAATTCTCCTGGTTTTAAATTTGTAACTTGTGCAATCATCGTTGTTAATAGTGCATACGAGGCAATATTAAAAGGAACACCAAGAAAAATATCGGCACTTCGTTGATAAAGTTGGCACGATAGTTTTCCATCGGCAACATAAAATTGAAATAAAATATGACAAGGAGGTAAAGCCATTTTGTCTAAATCGCCAACGTTCCAAGCACTTACAATATGACGACGAGAATTTGGATTGGTTTTTATTGAATTTATAACTTCGGTTATTTGGTCTATATTACGGTTTTCGGCAGACCAAGAACGCCATTGATAGCCATAAATTCTGCCTAATTCGCCATTTTCGTCAGCCCATTCGTTCCAAATTTTAACACCATTTTCGGTTAAATATTTGGTATTTGTGTCACCATTTAAAAACCATAAAAGTTCGTGAATAATTGATTTTGTATGCAGTTTTTTTGTTGTTAGAAGAGGAAACCCCTCTTCTAACTTAAAACGCATTTGGTGCCCGAAAATAGATAAAGTTCCTGTCCCTGTTCTATCTTCTTTTTTTATGCCTGTTTTTATAACCTTATCAAGTAATTCGAGGTATTGTATCATTAAAGCAAATTTAGTAAAGGTTCTTTTTCTGTTTTAATTATTTTTAAATCTGAAATTATTAAGACTGTATTATAGTTATTATTAACATTAAATGATTTAGGTATGTATTCTATTTCAACAATATCATTTACTTTTAATTTTTTAGCATGACTTTTAGCTTTAACTCCATATTCTTCATACGCTATAATATAATCAATATAACTTCCGTTATATTGCCTCATGTAGGTTGAGTTGATTATTGTCAATCTATTTTTATCATTAAATTCTTCGTATTTAATGTCTGAAATTTTAAATTTTGTTTTCATTTTTATGTTATTAGTGAAAAATATAGATTTAATTTACTTAATTATATAATCATCAAAATCTATTATAGAACGAGCAATGACACCACTTCTATCTTCATGAGCTTTTATTGCTGCATCCCAAGTATTACCGTGTTGTACTCGCTCTTTTTGTTTTGCTATTTCCATTAGAAATATTACTGTTTCAAGTAAATCTCCATCGTGTTCAAAATGGCTTTTAATTTTACTGTAAAACCATTCTACTGCTGTTTTATTTTTCATATAGTAATTATTTTAAAATATTATTACAATCTTCTATTATAGTTTTAATTTCATAGTTTATTGCGTGTTCTTTTATGTTTTTTATCCTTTCAATTATATTATCGTAATCTTCTTTAGGTATTATTGCGAACTCTCCACCATTCACTTTAAAATCGTGTGGCATTTGAAAAGTCCATTCTTTTTTTCAAAAATCTGTCATTGTTGATTTCCCGAATTGTGTTTTTAATTTATCCATAATAATATTTTTTAAAAATTTTTATAATTATAATTCAAGTTTAGCTTGTTTTAATTTTTCAATATAATTATTGAATTTTTGTTTTATGTGAATAAGTAGCGGCTCTTAATTTTATATATTTTACCATCATCTTCACTTGCCCAAAATTCACATTATTGAACATTATTGTGTCAATTATTCCATCAGTAGTGTA
>DYJU01000088.1 GCA_020722985.1 Candidatus Methylomirabilis sp. | reverse complement strand
TGGCTAAACTATTACGAAGAAATTGCACAACAAAAGAACAGATAATTAATGCTTTTGAATATGCGTTCTCTAATATAAAAGAGACAGATGCGGTTGTTGCTGGATTTTATCAAAAATATAAAAATCAGATTAAAGAAAACGCAGATATTGTAAAAATTATTTTAAATAAAAGGAGTAAAAAATGCCCAGAGCAGAAGGTAAAAAATATCCTTTTGAGCCAGAAAGTAAAATTGATACAGGTGTATTAGAAACAATAGATTATGATGGTAAAAAACAATTGATTGAATATAAAACAAAAGAATTTTCTGCGGTTTGTCCATTTTCTGGTTTGCCAGATATAGGAGAAGTTATAATAAGATATATACCTGATAAAAGAATAATTGAATTAAAATCATTAAAATATTACTTTGTAAGTTTTAGAAATGTTGGTATATATCAAGAAAAAGCAACAGATAGGATTTTTAATGACCTTAAAAAAATTTTAAAACCTAAATATCTTTATGTAGAAACCAATTATAATACAAGAGGGGGGATTGATGCTAAATGTATAATGGAAAGCAAAAAATAATATTTTTATTACTCTTTATTTTTTTTATAATTTTTTTAAACGCAGAAGAAATTAAATATCCAAATGTTTCTGGCACTTTTTATCCTTTTAAAACAGAAGAATTAGAAGATATGGTGGATAATTTTTTTGATAGAGCAAAGGGATTCCCGATTATCAAAGGTAAAATTTATGGTATTTTAGTTCCACATGCCGGATATATATATTCAGGTGCAATTGCGGCTTATGGTTATAAAGTGATAGATGAGATTTGTGATTATGTAATTATAATTTCAACATCGCATTATTCTGATGTTTATGGTTTGCAAACATATCCTTATGATGCATTTGTTGTTCCAAATGGCAGGGTTAATGTTGATAAAAAATTGATAAAAAAGTTAACCAAAAAAAGTAAATTGATAAAAGAAAACCAATATGCTTTTTTAAGAGAACATGCAGTTGAAGTTCAATTGCCTTTCCTTTTAAGAAAACTAAAAATTTTTAAATTGTTACCTTTCGTTGTTTCAAATATAGAAATCTCTGATACGAAAAAAGTAGCAGAAATTTTATATGATGAATTAAAAGATAAGAGAGTTTTGATTGTTATAAGCACAGATTTATCTCATTATCCACCCTCTTTTATTGCAGAAAAAGCAGATAAAGAAATGATAGATGCGGTGTTAACAATGGATACTGTTTTAATTCAAGATAAAGCGAGAAAACTTGTCATTGATAATATAGAAAATAATTTACAAACTGCTGCCTGTGGTGAAAAAGCAATAATAGCAGGAATTGAAATTTTAAAAAAATTTGGTGTGAAAAGAGCAGAACTTTTAAAATATTCACATTCAGGTAAAGTATCAGGTGATAATTCGCGTGTGGTAGGTTATGCGGCTATTGCTTTTTATTCAGATGAAAAAGGAGGTAAAAAGATGGATGAATTAAATATAAATATAAATGAAAAGATGAAAAAGAAATTATTAAAATATGCACGGGAAGCGATAAGACATTATTTAGAAACTGGGGAAATATTAAAAATTAAAGGTGATGAAAAAATTTTAGATGAAAATTATGGTGTTTTTGTTACGTTAAAAAAACATGGGGAACTCCGTGGATGTATCGGTATGACAGAGCCACTTTTACCCCTACGTGAAGGAATACCTCATTTTGCCTGTTCCGCTGCTTTCAACGATCCGAGGTTTTATCCTGTAAAAAAAGACGAATTGAAAGATATAGATATAGAGATTTCAATACTTTCCAAACCACAAAAGATAAAAACTGTAGATGAGATTATTATGAAAAAACATGGCGTTATAGTAAAAAAAGGAATGCAATCTGGACTTTTTTTGCCACAGGTGGCAGAAGAAACAGGATGGAGCAGGGAAGAATTTTTATCAAACCTTTGCAGTCATAAAGCAGGACTTGCAGCAGATGCATGGGAAAAAGATAAAGAAGTTGAACTTTATATATTTACTGTATATGCTTTTTCGGAAAAAAAGTAAAATGGTGTATAATGGTTAAAAAAATTATAATAATTTTTTTTGTATTTTTTTTATTCTGGGGATGTAATAAACAAAAAACCATTGATGAAATGTTAAATTCTGAAAATATCAAAGAAGTAAATTATGCTATTGATGAAATATGGCGTTTAAATAAAACTGAATATACCATAAACCTTATCAATCTTTTATTTGATGAAAAATACAAAATAAAATCAGCGTATGCTCTGAGTTTTTTAAATAATGAATCAAATGATAAAATTGTTTTAAATAAATTAAATATATTTGATAAAAATACCGAAGGGGCTTTATTTTATTTTTATTTAATTTCCAAAAACAGGAAATTATCAAAAGAAATAATAAATTATTTGGAAAATAAATATATTGAATTAAATGATAAAAGTTCATTTATTTCTTATATGATTTCAGGAAATTTAAAAAATGTAAAATATCTTGAAAGTTTAATAAAAAGATATAATGATTTTCAAAACGAACTTTCAAAAGAAATAAAAATAGAATTTTTGCTTTTGATCGGAGAAAAAAAATATGAAAAAGCATATACTTTTCTTTCTCAGTTAAAAGATGAAAAATTAACTCCGTTTATAATCTGGGCAAAAAATAAAATAAAACATAAAAAAGTTATAACAATAGATTTAAAAGATAGAGTAATAATAAATAACCCTTACTGTAAAAAATATGAAAAAAATCCAGTATTTCCAACCCTCCCTAATACTTTTAAATCTGTTCATACTGCCAATCCTGATTTAATTATCCATAATGGAATTATTTATTTTTATTATCGTGGCGGCGATGGAAATGATAGAATTGCTGTTGCAACAGTTTCTTATGATTATTTTGATGGTGTGAAATTTATTGATTATACAAAAAATCCTGTTATAGATATTGGGAAAAAATCTTTTGATGACCTTGCTGTTTTGGATCCTGCTGCTATTTTTTTTAATAATAAAGTTTTTTTATATTATAGCGGACTTGGAACTGTAAAGCCTGATTCTATAGGACTTGCAATCTCAACTGACTTTTTTAATTTTACAAAAGCAAAGAAAAATCCTGTTTTAAAAGGAAGAGCACCTGAAATTTTATTAAAAGATGACCTGTTATATCTTTATTATGTTCTTCCAAATAATCGTCTGGGATATTCAATATATCTTGCAACGTCAAGGGATGGTTATAATTTTACAGAATATTCTAAAAGACCTGTATTTGAATATTCACCTGATGAAAAAAAATGGGATTCAAAAACAGTAACAACGCCCAGGATTATAGAAAAAAATGGCGTTTATTATATGGTTTATGCTGGCGATGATAGATATATGGATTATCCACCATATTTTGGTCTGGCATTTTCTTATGATTTAATAAACTGGTATCGTTCATCACAGAATCCTATTTTTTCCAGAGGAAAAAAAGGGGAGTGGGATGATGGAGGGATCTGGTTTGCACAAATTTTTGAATACAAAAATAAATGGTACTTATGGTATGAAGGTTGGGGCGGCGGAGAGTCGCACGAAAAAGAATACGGTCGCGGCGGTCATTCTCAGATAGGACTTGCTATATGTGATGGTTTTGATATTTTTGATATGCTTTAAAATTAAAAATTATGTTTTAATTTTGCAATTAAAACGTAAAAGTTTAGATATTTATAGAAAACTCTTAAATGTGTCATTTTCAGGAAGCCGAAAGATGGGGGTAGAAGGGGAAATAAGGACGTATGAGCATGACGAAGCAATCTCGCAGTTAAAAAACGAAAGAAGACAATAAAAAGGCGATCGGGTATAAAAGCATGATTGCTTTGTCAGGTTTAACGAACGGTGGAATAGAAGGCAGAAGTTATAGTTCGCCTGACTTTATTATGACAACAAAAAAATTTATTTACTGGCAAATTTTATTTTATCAGTGGTTAAACTATTACAGTAAAGTTTTAACCTACTACCATTCAATAATTTGTCTTTCTTTATAAAAATATCCTGATTTTAATTCTTTTTCAGGGGTTAAAGCAAGCCATACTGGCGTATCAATGCCTTCTCCTAAAGAAAGTGGTGCCGTAGGTCCTCCCATATCAGTTTTAACCCAGCCAGGATCAACTGAAAATACCATAATTTTGGTATTTTTTAATTCATCTGCAAGTATTTTAGTTACTGCATTTACTGCTGTTTTTGAAATACTATAAGATGGATAAGGACCTGTCCTGGGAAATGATAATTGACCTAAACCAGACGAAAAATTTATAATTCTACCTGAATCAGATTTTTTAAGTAATGGAATAAAATATTTGCACATTAAAATTGTTCCACGTAAATTTATATTCAATATTTTTTCAAAAATATTAATATCAAGAGTTTCTATTGTTACATTTTCTTTTTCTAAATTTACACCAGCATTATTGATTAAAATATCAAGTCTGGAATATTCAGAAGATACTTCATCATATAATTTTTTAATATCATCAATATTCTCAATATTTGCAAATTTCAAAATAACATCAAGATTTTTTTGTTTTAATTTTAAAAAAGAATTTTCACCGGAATTTTTATTTCTACAAACCATAATTACTTTATTTCCCAGAGTTGCTAATTTTTCACTCATTGCAAAGCCCAGACCTCTGTTGGCTCCTGTGATTAATGCTGTCTTTTTTTGCATAAAATACCTCCTTTATTTAGAATAATTTTAATTGAAAATCATTTTTTTTTATTTTATCAAAATTTGAGATACTCAATCCCACTAAACGAATTTTCTTTTTTCCTGCCAGGGTTTTTAATAATAATTCTTTTGAATATTTTGCAATGATAAAGGCATCTTTGATAGGTTCTTTTAATGTTATACTTCTGGTTATTAATTTAAAATCAAAATATTTAATTTTTAAAGTTATTGTTCTGGCTTTTACTGAATTTTCTTTTAACCATTTTTCTAATTCATAGGCTTGTTCTTCTATAATTCTATTTATTGTTTTTATATTTAATGTATCATCAGGTAATGTAATTTCTTTGCCTATGGATTTTCTTTCATAATTTGTTTCAACTGGGCTTTCGTCTATGCCACGGGCAATATCATAATAATATTTTCCGGATTTGCCAAAAATTTCAATTAATTTAGATAAACTTAATTTTTTTAAATCATAACCATTTTTAATGCCTAAGGAAAGTAGTTTTTTTTCTGTGACTTTACCAATACCATAAAATTTTCCAATAGGTAATTTATTAATAAATTTCTGAGCATTTTCAGGGGTGATAACAGTCATCCCATCAGGTTTTTTATAATCAGAAGCTATTTTTGCTAAAAATTTATTATAAGAAATGCCAGCAGAAGCTGTAAGAGATGTAATTTCATATATTTTTTTCTTAATCTCTTTGGCGATGTCAACTGCATAAAGCATATTCTTTTTATTTACAGTAACGTCAAGGTATGCTTCATCAAGTGAAACAGGTTCAACAATATCTGTATATTCATAAAAAATATTATGAATTATTTTAGATGTTGCAATATATTCATCAAATTTTGATTGTAAAAATATGGCATCTGGACATAATTTATAAGCGCTTTTTGTTGACATTCCTGATTTTATGCCGAATTTTCTTGCTTCATAGGATGCGGAGCAAACAACTGCCCGTTCATCAGGAAAACCGCCTACAATAACTGGTTTACCTTTTAAAGATGGATTATCTCTTTGCTCTATGGACGCATAATATGCATCCATATCAATATGTATAATTTTTTTTAAATTCATAAAAAAATTATAACATAAAATGTAAAAAATTTGGTATAATAATAACGAAACTTTTTAGACTTTTTAATGTCTAAATTAGAAAATAATTAAGAAAAAAAGGTGATTTTAATGAAAAGAAAAATTAACGTGAAACATAAATTTATTTTATTATGTTTATTTTTAATGGCTTTAACTTTTTTTTCAACTTTTTTTTCAAAAAATGAAATTAAAGCAGATCCAGTGATGGGGCAGCCAACTCCTGAAACGGTTCTGGTGATTTACAGAGATGATAATGCTTATAGTGAACAGTTTGCACAGAATATTATTAGCGCAATTCAGGCTGCAGGCGGCATTGTGACAATAAGAACGACTGGCGTTGATGACAATGATGGCTTTTATGATGACCTTGGAGGATTAGATCTTAATGATTTTTGTGAAGTCTGGGATTTGAGGTTTAATCCGAATCATATTGGGGAGAGTTATTCAACAGGAACATATGATGACACCATAACCTGTTGCGGTGGAACTACGGATAATGAACTATTGAGTGATTTTTTA
This sequence comes from Candidatus Methylomirabilis sp., assembly GCA_020722985.1. Classification (GTDB taxonomy): domain Bacteria; phylum Oederibacteriota; class PGYV01; order PGYV01; family DYJU01; genus DYJU01. The sequence goes on along the minus strand of DYJU01000088.1, from coordinate 1,424 downwards.
CTGAATGGTGGACATTTATATTTGCAGGGAGAACATCAGGATTTTTATGGCAGAAACATGTCACTTTTACAGTTCATTGCAGACGTTTCAGGAGCAATATCATATCCAGGAGTAGTTTCCACATATAAGCAATGGACTAATTTTGCGAGTACCCCTGAAAATTTTAATACAGATTTTCAAACATTAACACATTTGGATACGTATTATCCAGGAACAATATTATTATCAGGGGTAGGAAAAGGAAGACCAATAACAACTGATGGCACAAATTCTTTAGATCTTGCATTTTTAAGTGGTGATTTAGCCGTAGGAAATGGAAGAATGTTTGTAAATTTTGATACTAATGAGTTTTCAGGAGATACTAACTGTCCGGGTGGATGTTATACAGCAAATCAAGAAGGATATTATATACAGAATGTTTATGATTTTCTTTCTGATTGTACAAAATATACTATAACCAAAACAGTTAATCCATCAACAATATGTGTTGGTGAAAATGCAACCTATCAGATTTGTTATAATAATATTGGCAGTAAGGCATTAAGCGGGGTTGTTGTGTGGGATACAATTCCGAATTGTTTAAGTGTTCAAGCAAGTACAAGTCCATCGCCAAGCGGAAATTCCGGGCAATTATACTGGTGGAATATAGGAACAGTAAATCCCGGCCAGAATGCGTGTATAAATGTTGTTGTGCAGGCAACATGCCTGCCATAAATAAATGGATTTATATATGGGAAAAATAATTTTATTTATAAAGATGATAGAAAGAATAGGTAAAATTAAGATGAAGGGTTGGAAAATAAAATGAAAAAATTTCCGGTAATATTTACTACAATATCATTAATATTATTTACCGGAACTTTATTTGCAGCTGCGGATGTAAGAAATATAACAACAGAACCAGTTTATTTATGTCCGGGACAACAGTTTACTATTCATTTTGAAGTAAAAGGAGATATAAATCAAAATCTGAATGTCGCAGGTGTCATATCAACAAATACTACATGGGATGTAGGGACTGATTATTTATTTATAGGGCAGGGAAATTTTACACATAATCCACCTATAACAGGATGGCATTCTTATGATTCTCCATATGATTATGGTACGCCATCATTGACGATATATTTCCCTAAAACTGTTGTTACTACTTTGCCGGCTTTAATTCCAGATGAGAGTACGATATATATTATAATAAAAGCAGCGTCACAATATATGAATTTAGGTGGAGGTGCAGCTCAGGATACAGAAGTTCAAGCAATAGAAGTTAATTGCAACAAAAGGGCAGTTGATAATATAGCAAATATGCTTCAACAAAAATCAGAACCAGTAAGGTTATCAATAGAATTATGCCAGACAAATACCCCTACAAATACCCCTACAAATACACGAACTTTTACATCAACAAATACGCGGACAAATAC
>DYJU01000087.1 GCA_020722985.1 Candidatus Methylomirabilis sp. | reverse complement strand
TTATTGTTCTTGTTTTAAAATCAATATTTGCAACCGCATCTAATTCATTCATTACAATATCAATATTATCTGGACCAATGCCACTTGATATTACAGTCAATCTTTTTTTACCTACATATCCGGTATGCGTTATAAATTCACGATGTTGTGTTTTAAATTCTATTGTATCAAAATATTTTGATACTTCTTTTACCCTGTCTTGATCGCCAACAGTTATAACAGTATCAGCCAAATCATCTTTACAAAGATTAATATGATAAATTTTACCCTCTTGTGTTATTATCAATTCTGAATTTGCAATCATTCAACGCTTTTTTACAAACTTAATAAGAAATTTCATGAATTTGAGAATTCTTAAATTAGTAGTACATTTGCGACTTGAGGGTCTTGTGACCGAGTGGCTAGGTAGAGCTCTGCAAAAGCTTGCACAGCGGTTCGAATCCGCTCGAGACCTCATCAATTAAGTTTTTGAATACATAATTTGTATTAGAAAACCCTTCTTTTTCTTTATTTTTTATTCCATTCAGATTTAAAAAAATGACATTTCCATGATATTTCTTCAAAGCAATTAAGATATTATTACCAATTTATTTAGCAATTTTGTGGCCTGTTTATGAAATTGAAGAATCATAGTATATTTTTTTTAGTTTTAATACTTTTTTTTACAGCATGTCAAAAAAAGGAATTGCCCATAGTGTTACCTCCAAAAGGTGATGGTGTTGCTTTGCAGGTAAATATGGGTGAAAATTATGAAATGCAATATTTTATTAGTTTACAAAATCAAAAAATAGTACATAACAGCCCGGTTAAAGTATGGGATATTGCATTTAGTTCATTACCAAATAATTCAACCATTTTACTAAATGGATCAAAATTGATGTCAGCATTTAACACCCACAAAATAAATTTTAATGATGTAACTATAAATGACACAACAGGTATAACAAATGAATGGAAATATGATGAAGCATCAGGAAACATAGACTCCACTGCTATCGGAAATTGGAAAAATAATAATGAAATTTATTTAATAAAAGTAGAAAACGGAAGTCGTGATGAAATTTATAAATTAAAAATAATTTCTGAAGATTTTTTTGAATACAAATTTGAAGTATGTGAATTGTCTGCTACAATTGGAATACCGATTACAATTCAAAAAAGTTTTACCCATAACTATATTTATTTTTCATTAAAAACAAATGCAACAGTTGAAAATATAGAACCAAACAAAAATACATGGGATATACAATTTACAGTTTATAATGTTACATTTTACGACCAAAATCCACCATTACCTTATATAGTAAATGGGGTTTTATTAAATCCAAATGGCGTTGTGGCATACAAAGATTCTGTAAGCGAATATAATAATATCAATGTCGACTTTGCTAACAGTATTACAATGAGCACGAATAAAAATGTAATAGGTTATGATTGGAAAAAATTTGATTTTATAACAAATCAATATGTTATTGAAAATAAATTCAGTTATTTGATTAAAAATGATAACGGAAGTTTGTTTAAATTGCGCTTTTTAGATTTCTATAGTCCAGAAGGGATAAAAGGAAGTCCAAAATTTGAATATGAACAAATAAAATAATTCATTAAATACATGCAAAGAATATATTTTGACAATGCTGCAACTACGGCATTGGATTTATCAGTTTTTGAAGTAATGACTCCTTATTTTACAGAGTATTTTGGAAACCCATCTTCTACTCATCATTATGGTAGAGAATGTAGAACAGCCATTGAAAAATCTAGAAAAATAATAGCCGGAATTTTAAATACAAAACCAGGAGAAATATTTTTTACTAGTGGAGGTACAGAAAGTAGTAATACAGCTATAAACGCAGCAGTTAGAGATTTGCAATGCAATCATATAATTACTACAGCTATTGAACATCATGCAACCTTGCATACAGTTCAGTTTTTATCTTCATTAAACTTATGTAAAGTAAGTTATGTAAAACTCACACAAAACGGACATATTGATTTATTAGATTTAGAAAATTTATTAAGAAGCTCCAGTGATAAAACTTTAGTAAGTATCATGCATGCAAATAATGAAATAGGCAATATCAATGATATAGAATATATTGGAATGTTATGTAAAAAATATAATGCATTGTTTCATACTGATGCAGTACAAACTGTTGGGCATTTACCAATAGATCTTCAAAAAATAAACATAGATTTTTTAAGTGCATCTGCTCATAAATTTCATGGACCAAAAGGATCGGGCATATTATATGTGAATGAAAAAAATAGCATCAAACCGTTGATACATGGTGGTTCACAAGAACGAAATATGAGAGCAGGAACAGAAAATCCAGCAAACATCATTGGATTTGCAAGAGCGTTAGAAATAGCAGTTACACATTATGAAGAAGATAGTGTGTATATTCAATCTGTAAAAAATTATTTAAAAGAACAAATAACAGAAAAAATTCCTATAGCATCATTTCATGGGGACACTTCAGATGATAAAAGTTTATATACAGTATTAAATGTATCATTTCCAAAAACTGAGAAATGTGAATTATTAAGTATTAATTTAGATATATCAGGTATTTGTATTTCTGGTGGAAGTGCTTGTAATAGTGGAGTTGAAGGTGGTAGTCATGTGATAAAAGCCGTTTATACAAATGAACAAAAAATACCGATACGATTTTCATTTTGTAAGCATAATACTTTTGAAGAAGTAGACAAAGCTGTATCAAAACTGATAGATTTTATTTAAATATTTTTACTATTGACAATTTTTCAAAATGCATTCTTATATTTGCAACTCGATTGCCTCATTGTGTAATGGTAGCACAGCAGTTTTTGGTACTGTTAGTCTAGGTTCGAATCCTGGTGGGGTAACAGATCGCAGATGAATTATAATTCATTTTTAAATACAATTGAATATCATTATTCATTTTTTCAATCACATTCAGTATCAATCATATTTATACGATTCATCTATAAAATAAAAATTAGTATTGTATTATGCTTCCAATCTCTGTTGTTATACTTACTTTGAATGAAGAAAAAAATATAGAAAGAACACTTAATGCAATTCAAAATTTGAGTGATGATATATTAATTATAGATAGTGGCAGTACAGATAATACATTAAATATTGTACATAAATTTAATGTTAAAATACATCAAATTCCTTGGCTCGGATATGCCGAAACTAAAAATGAAGCAAACAAATTGACCTTGAATGACTGGATATTGAGTTTAGATGCTGATGAAGTAATAAACATAGAATTATTTGAAAGTATTGAAAAATTATTTAAAAAAAGCATTGATGAAAATACTGTATACAAACTAAAAAGAAAAATGATGTATTGTGGCGCTGTCTTAGACTTCGGCTCAGTATCAAATGAATATATATTAAAATTATTTAATAAAAAAAACGCACGTTGGAATAAACAATTGGTGCATGAAGATATTGAATTTATCGCACCAGTAATTATAAAAAAACTAAAAGGATTTATATTACATCATTCTTATTATACTAATGAAGATCATAAAAAGAAAAAAGAAAAATATGCTCAAATTTTTGCAAATCAAAAAATAAAAGAAGGAATAAAAATATCGCCTTTAAAAAAATATTTCAATTCGTTATTTGGATTTATAAAAAATTATTTTTTCAGACTTGGGTTTTTAGATGGTAAAAAAGGTTTACAATTTGCATGGATTGAAATGCAATATACTTTCAGAAAGTATTATTTATCTCAACATAATCACTCATAATTTTTAGGGAAATCAAATGACAATATTTTTTTTTCTGATTCTTTAAAATTTTTCCAATTATCGGTATTGATTTCAAATAAAATTATACCACAAGTTGGCACATTTTCTGTTATAAACCCATTTTGAGCATTTACAAAATGTGTAATACCCGGATTGTGACAAACTATCATAATATTGTCAAATTTTTCGTCAACATTAATTATCTGATTAGTAATTTCATCAACTGAAGCATGATAAAGTGTTGCTATCCAACTAATTTTTTTTAAATCATATTTTATTTCATTTGCAATGCATTCAGTTGTCTGGGCTGCTCTGATAGCAGTGCTAGACATTATTAAATCTATTGTTATTTTTTTTTGAAGTAAAACTCTCCCCATTTTAGGGGCATCTTTCAATCCTCTATCATTTAATTTTCTATCAAAATCTGAAATTCTTAAGTTGCTCCAATCAGATTTTGCATGTCTTACTATATATAACTTTTTCATAAAAAAAATTGCAATTCTTCAAAAATAAAGAATGAATTCAAAAACTTACCCTTAATCATGTATAATTACCATTTATCATATGATTTAAAAAATAAATTCCTATAATGTTATTTTTAACTTCAATTAAATACCATTTACAAATTTCACTATGTTACAACTTCAACATTTAAAAAAATATTATGCTTCTCAAAAAGCGGTAGATGATATCAGCTTGCATGTTCAAAAAGGAAGCATATACGGATTATTAGGGCCAAATGGTGCCGGTAAATCTAGCTTATTAAGAATGGTAACTGGCATTACAATACCCGATGAGGGTAAAATTATTTTTAATGATGAAACATATTCACCATTGATTCATAATAAACATATTGGTTATATGCCTGAAGAAAGAGGTTTATATAAAAAAATGAAAGTAGGTGAACAAACGCTGTATTTGGCTCAATTAAAAGGATTAGAAAAAATTGAAGCCATGAAAAAAATAAATTTTTGGTTCACAAAAATGGATATGAACAATTGGTGGAATAAAAAAGTAGAAGATTTAAGTAAAGGAATGTCACAAAAATTGCAATTTGTAATTACAATTATTCATGACCCATTATTATTGATATTAGATGAGCCCTTTAGTGGTTTAGACCCTATAAATAGTGAAATTATAAAACAAGAAATATTTCAGTTGGCAAATAATGGAACTACCATATTATTTTCTACACATCGCATGGAACAAGTTGAAGAGATTTGCAAAGAAATTGCATTAGTTAATAAAGGAAAATTAATATTACAAGGGGAAGTAAAAAATATTAAAAACCAATTTAAAAAAAATCAATACAAATTAGTAATAGACCAGGATTTGAACGGGTTTGAAAATAATATTATCAGTAAAAAAGATTTTGAATATGTATTACAATTTTCAGATATAGAAGCATCTAAATCTGTTTTGAAACATTGTTTACAAAATAATTTTCACGTTTATAGTTTTCAGGAAATATATCCTTCGCTCAATGAAATTTTTATACAACAAGTAGCAGATGCTTCGGGTTCACGTCAATTTATTAATTAAAATAATGTAACTTTTTATGAAAAAAATATGGCTTATTATTAAACGGGAATATTTAACACGAGTAAGAAAAAAATCATTTATAGTTACTACATTATTAGTCCCTCTATTGATGTTTGGTTTGATTTCGCTTTTTGTATATATGGCTGTAAAGATAGAAACTAAACAAAAGTTAGTGGTACAAGATGATTCAGGAAATTTTATAAATCAAATTGACACTGTTCAAAAATTATATTCAATTGTATATGAAAAAAAGCAACTAAATGAATCAACTCAAGCAATTTTAGAACGAACAAAGGCAGATATTTTTTTACATATTTTTAAAGTGACAGATAGTAAACCAGATAGTGTGCATATTTATAAAGAAGGTGGTGTGAGTTTAAGTGCAAAAGAATTTATAACAGGCCAATTAGATGAAATATATCAACTGAAATTACTTCAAGACGCTGGAATTAATAAAAATACTATAGACAGTATTCAACATAGTAATATCCAATTAAAAAGTTTTGACTTAAAAGATAATAAAGAAACTAATGCCGAAATTGCATCAGGTATTGGATATGCAATGGGTATTATTATTTATATGGTAATATTTATTTATGGAGCTGGGGTGATGCGTGGTGTTATGGAAGAAAAAACTAATAGAATTGCAGAAGTAATTATTAGTAGCGTTAAACCTTTTCAATTAATGATGAGTAAAATTATAGGCATTGCGCTTGTTGGATTAACACAGTTTGTAATGTGGTCATGCCTGTTGACTATTTTGCAATTACTGATTCCTTTTTTAATTCCTGGATTTTCAGAATCAATTCAGGGCGGAATGCCAGCAAATATTAATGTTTCAAATCAAATGGAGGCATTATCAAAAAATGAAAATATAGGTCTAATTCAATCTGTAATGAATCAAAATTGGCTTTTAATCATTAGTTGTTTTCTATTTTATTTTTTAGGCGGATATTTTTTGTATGCTGCTATGTTTGCTGCTGTAGGTAGCTTAGTAAATGAAGATCCACAAGAAGCACAACAACTAACATTACCGGTTACTATGCCTATAATACTAGGGTTTGTAATCATGATCACTTCACTGAAAGATCCTAATGGTGCCTTATCGGTATTTGGTAGTTTATTTCCACTTACTTCACCCATTGTGATGATGGCTCGTATTCCTTATGGAGTGCCTGCTTGGCAATTAATTACTTCAATGTTATTATTAATTGGTGGTTTTATATTTATGACTTGGCTTAGTGCCAAAATTTATAGAACTGGTATTTTGATGTATGGAAAAAAACCAAGTTGGAAAGAGGTAATAAAATGGATTAAATACAGTTAAGTTTTTGAAAGCTCTTCTTTTATTACATTGTAAAATATTTTTCTACAAACAAAAACGCATAATAAAAAGAAACATACAAAGAAAACAATCATAGCATCTTTTTTCCCATTTGGTTTTACAAATTCGTAAGGTTCACCTGGATAATCTAATATTTGAAAAATAGGGCTTTCTGATAATAATGTAAACTTTGCATTTTGATATGAACTTGATGTAACAGCATATAAACCTTCTAATTCGGTTTTGGCTCTTTTCAATTTTTCTTGAGGTAAACCCACCACAGATTTTCCTGGAAATAAATTTGCATCTTGAAATCCAGCCATAGCTCTTTCAATAGCATATAACTCATCTCTCAAAGAGTCTTTCATGATTTTGATTTTAATCAAATCAGCTCTGGGTTTTTCTGTTATCAGTGCGATATAAAATTCAGAGATTGTTTTTAAGATTATTTCATTGGCTACTTTACATAATTCTTTTTCATGAAATGAATTTTTTATAGTAGGAAAACCTCCACCTTTTGCATCTGATTTTACAACGGTACTTCCTATAAGCATTGACGCAGCAGAAAATATTAAAGAACTTGTATCCTTTTTGTTTATTGTGATTTTCTTCTTCCAAAAAGGTAGATAGTTATTGTAATCATCTATTATCCATTCAGCTAAATTGTTATATTTTTTATTTGTAATTTCAGATGTTACTACTCTTTGTGAAATTGTTCTACTATTTATTAACTCACTAATATTTAATATTTTTTCTTTGCTTTTACTTTCTACTATACCCATTTGTGATTTCAACATATCAAATGCTGCATTGCCTTCTGAAGCATTGGTTGATAGAGGAAATATTTTAGAATAAGTCGAATAAATTCCTTTTTCAGATTTTTTGATAAAATAAGTTATAAAACCCAAAACAAGTGAAACACATAGAATAGGAATAATATAAGATTTTATTTTATCTCTTATTTCTTTAAGTAATTGTAAAGTGGTAGTCACTATTTAAAATATTTTTAAAGTTTTTGCTAATACAAACAAGGTGGCTATAGAAGAAAGAGATGCAAAAGTTGAAGTGAGAATTTCACCAAATTTTACGTTATTTTCTTTTTTCGGTTTAGTAGGCACTGTAACAATAGATCCTGTTTTTACTTTT
>DYJU01000086.1 GCA_020722985.1 Candidatus Methylomirabilis sp. | reverse complement strand
TGATGGTTATATAAGTATGAGGGCTGTATCAAAAGGGGATCTGGCAGGAAAAGATCCCTTATTTAAGGTTGTAGATTTGTCAGTATTAGATTTAACATTAAATGTGCCTGCAAAGTATTTAAACTATATTAAAACTGGAAGCCCAGTTTTTTTTAAAAGTGATTCCTTTCCTTCAAAAATCTTTGAAGGAAAAATTTCATTTATAAATCCTGTAATAGATCCTTTTTCAGATACAATTAAAGTAATTGCAGAAGTAAAAAATACTGAAAACCTATTAAAATCAGGGCTTTTTGTTAAGGGTTATATCAGAAAAAAAGAACCATACCCTGCTATTCTAATTCCAAAATCAGCATTTTTAAAATGGGATTTAAATGACAAAGAAGGTTCAATTTTTGTTTTAAATGATGGAGTTGTTCATTTGAGAAATGTAAAAATTCTTGATATTTATGGAGATAGTTTAATTGTTATTGAAGGTTTAAAACAAAATGAAAAATATATAACTGATGGGATTTTTCTTTTAAGGGATGGGGAAAAAGTTGAAACAAAATGAGGAGATAATATGTTTATATCTGATTTATCTATAAAAAGACCTGTATTTGCAACAGTTCTTATGTTATCTTTGCTGGTATTGGGGATTTTTTCTTATAGAAGATTAAGCATTGACATGTTTCCTGATATAGAAATTCCAGTTGTTGTCGTTTCAATTGTCTATCCAGGAGCATCTTCAGAAGCAGTTGAAAGAGAAGTGACCAAAATAGTAGAGGAATCGGTAAATCCAATTCCTGGTGTAAGGCACATCCAGAGCACCTCAAAAGAAGGAGTTTCTTTAGTTGTTATTGAATTTGAATTAGAGACAAGGATTAATGAAGATTTGGAAGAGGTTAGAACAAAAATTTCATCTATAAAAAATGATTTACCTGAAGATATAGAGGAACCATTAATACAAAAATTTGATATCTCTGCTTTTCCAATTTTATCTATTGCTTTAAGTTCAAATGAAATTTCACCTATTGCATTAACTGATATTGCTGAAAAAAGAATAAAGAGGAGAATTGAAAGTTTAAGTGGCGTTGGAAAAGTAAAGATAATTGGTGGTTTCAAAAGGGAAGTACAAATTGAAATAGACCCATCTAATTTAGAAGCAAAGGGGATTGGTGTCAATGAGATACTTGGCGGAATTTCAAGTGAAAATATAAATTTTCCAGTTGGAAGTTTAAAGACAAATATAGATGAAATACCTTTAAGAATTATTGGAAAGCCAAAAAATCCAGAAGATTATTCTTCTATGATAATTACAAGCAGAGGAGGACATCCAATTTCTCTAAAAGAAATTGGGGAAGTCAAAGATGGAATTGAAGAACAAAAATCCCTTGCTTTTGTAAATGGAAAGCAAGCAATTGTTTTGGATATTTTAAAGCAATCAAAGGCGAATACTGTTGATGTTGCAAATGCTGTAAAAAAAGAAGTAAAAAATCTAAAGGAAATTCTTCCACCTAATTTGGATTTTGAAGTAGTTGTTGACAATTCTCGTTTTATCATAGATTCTATAAGAGATATCCAAGAGACAATTATAATAGGTGCAATATTAACAGTTTTAATTGTTTTTATTTTTTTAAATTCCTGGAGATCTACTGTTATAACAGGGCTTACACTACCTGTTTCAATAATATCTTCTTTTATTTCAATGTATTTTCTTGGGATGACTTTGAATATGATGACTTTGATGGCATTATCATTGTCAGTTGGGCTCTTAATTGATGATGCAATTGTTGTGAGAGAAAATATTGTAAGGCATATGGAAAGGGGAAAAGACCATTATAATGCAGCAAAGGATGGAACTTCTGAGATTGGTCTTGCTGTTATGTCCACAACTTTTTCTATCCTTGCTGTTTTTATTCCAATTGCTTTTATGAAAGGAATTGTGGGAAGATTTTTCTTTCACTTTGGTTTGACAATTTCTTTTGCTGTAGCTGTTTCCCTTCTTGTCTCTTTTACTTTAGATCCAATGCTTTCCTCCAGATGGTATGACCCATCAATTGAAAGAAAGGGCAAGAGACATTTTATAAATAAATGGCTTGATAATTTTTCACTTTTATTTGATAAAATTTCCAATAAATATCAGGATTTTATCAAAGTTTCACTTAAAAGAAGAAAACTTGCAATTGGAATTACAGCATTGGCATTTATAATAGGTGTAATTATATTTTTTATGGTTCCTTCTGAATTTCTTCCTTCTTATGACAGGGGCAATTTTACAATTGCATTTAAATCAGCTCCTTCCAGTTCAATAGACAAAACAAAAGAACGTCTTTTTGAAATTTTAAAAGTATTAGATAAATACAAGGAAATTGAAAGCACCTATGCAGCAATTGGAGCAGGGGAAGGAGAAACTGTAAGGGATGGAAGGGTTATCATAAATTTAATTGATAAATCCAAAAGGAAGAAAAGTCAAAAAGAATTGATGGCTGAGATAAGAGAGGATTTGATAAAGGTTCCTGGGGTCACCATTGCAATAATGGAGAGTTCAGAGCATATGGAAAAACCATTTCAGTTGTCTTTAAAAGGGGATGACCTTGAAAAATTAAAAAAATATGGGAAGGATTTTAAGAAAATATTAGAAAGGATTGAGGGTTTTGAAGATATTGAAGTTTCAATGGAATATGATGTGCCAGAATTTCAAGTAAAGGTTGACAGAGAAAAAGCATATTCACTTGGAATCTCAAGTGGTGAAATTGGGACAACTTTAAATGTTTTAATTGGTGGAAAAGAAATAACAACTTATGAAGACGAAGAAGGAGAAGCAGTAAATTTAAAGGTGCGCCTTCCTGAAAATTTAAGAGAAAACATAGAACAGATTAAAAATCTAAAAATCTCAAGAGTTATTGATAATGAAATAAAACTTATTCCTCTAACAAATTTGATTGATATAAACACAGCAAATTCACCATCTGATATTCCAAGAAAAGATCTTTCAAGAGAAGTTTTGGTAACAGCAAGTTTGAAAAATTTGCCATTAGGAGAAGCAGCAAAAATTGCAATGGGAAAGGTAAAAGAATTAAAAATGGAACCAGGATATAGTGCTTCTATGTCAGGTGAAACAGAAAGGATGGTTGAATCCTTTGGATATCTTTTTGAAGCTTTAATCCTTGCTGTAATTTTTGTATTTTTAATTTTATCTGCCCAATTTGAATCATTTTTAAACCCCCTTTCAATAATGTTTTCACTCCCACTTTCAATTATTGGGATGTCCTTAATGCTTTTCATAGTAGGAGACACAATAAGTATTATGGCATTGATTGGTTTGATTCTTTTGATGGGGCTTGTAACGAAAAATGCAATTTTGCTTGTTGATTTTACAAATAAATTAAGAGAAAGAGGACTTTCAAGAACAGATGCATTAGCTGAGGCAGGGAGAATAAGATTAAGGCCTATTGTTATGACAACGCTTGCAATGATTTTTGGGATGCTTCCCCTTGCCTTAGAACTTGGAAAAGGAGCAGAGATGAGAGCGCCAATGGGGAGAGCAGTAATTGGAGGGCTTTTAACTTCTACATTTTTAACATTATTTGTAGTTCCAATTGTTTATACACTCCTTGAAGATATTTTTTTAAAAATAAAGAATTTTTTTAAAAGGGAGGGAGAATGAAATACTTTATGATCATTTTATTTTTTTCTTTTAGTTTAATTTCAGAACCAGTAAAAATAACAGTAGAAGATGCAATAAAAATTGGAACAGAAGAAAATAAAGAGATAAAAAAGACAAAATATGAAAATGATTTTATATATGGAAAATATTTAGAAGAAAGGGCACAAGCATTTCCACAAGTAAGTGCTACTGGATATGGTTCAAAACAAATGGATGAAACATTTTATAAGTTTTCTCAAGGGCTTTTTCCAAAGGAGGAGGATGTGATGGGTTATCATTTATCTATAGATCAGACAATTTATAGTTGGGGGAAAATTGGTTCTGCTATAAGAGCAGCAAAACTTGCCCTTGATTCAACAGAAGTATCTTTGAACTTAACAAAAGAAGAAATAAAAAAAATTATAATTGAGGCATTTTATGATGTAATTTTTCAAAAGGAACTGATAGAAATATCAAAAGAAAATTTAAATCAAAAGGAAGAGCATTTAAGAGAAGCAGAAAGCAAATTTGAATTAGGTGTAGGAACAGAATATGATATTCTTGCAGCAAAAGTAAACCTTGAAAATGCAAAGACAAATCTTTTAAAAGCAGAAAATGGTCTAAATATTTTAATAGAAAGGTTAAAGTTTATCTTAGGAATTGATTATGAAATAGATCCAGTTGGAGAATTGACATTTAAAGAAGAAAAAATTCCAACATTTGAAGAAGGTTTTGAAATTGCATTAAGTCAAAGGAAGGAATTGAAACTTCAAGAATTATATGAAAAAGGGAGATATGAATTTATTAAAATTCAAAAATCTCAAAATAAGCCAAAGGTATTTTTAAGCAGTTATTTTGAAAGAAACAATTTAAAGACAGGGGATTATGAAATAAATGCATCATCCTGGAATTACACTTTAAACCTTTCTATTCCACTATTTGATGGGTTTAGGACAAAAGGAAGTGTAATTGAAGCAGAAAGCGAATACAATAAAGCAAAACTTGAAAAGGAAAAATTGATAGATTCAATTAGATTGGAAATAAAAACTTCCCTTTATGAGTTAGAAGAGGCGGAAAAGGTTTTAAGAGTTTCAGAAAAAACAAAAGAACTTGCTTTAAGATGGTATGAAATGGCAAAAGAGGGTTATAAATTAGGTGTTAAAACAAACCTTGATGTAGAAGATGCCCAACTGAATTTATCTAATGCCAAAGTAAATCTTGCAAAGGCAAAGAAAGATTATATAATTTCTTTGATAAAATTTAAAAAAGCAATGGGGGTTTTATAAAGCAATTTAATTAAATTTAAATTATTAAAGCAGTTTTTCCTTGCCCTGTACTCTAAATAAAATATCATTTATTCAGTTTAAAAGAAAGCAATGCAAACAAAAATAATTTATGGATCGTAAAAATTTATATGATATCAGCATTGCTTTTTCTTACCTGCATTCAAATAGATAGGATAGTAGATGGGTTTGGAAATATATCAAATATAAAAATAAATAATGATTACCTTTATATATTGAATTCTGAAAGTATTTGGATTTTTGATGTTAAAGATAAAGAAAATCCTATAAGCTACAAACAAATTGAACTTTTAGGTCAAGGATTGGAGTTTGAAATATGGGGAGATTTATTTTTTTTAAGTATATATGGAAAAGGTGTATATTGCTTTAATAAAAATTCAATAGAAAAATTTGTGCCATTAAGTATAATTGAAGATTTGCCTAATGTAATAGGTATAACTTTTCAATATCCTCATCTCTTCTTAACCGATCCAGATAAAGGATTTTATATATTTGATTATTCAAACCCTTATGAGCCTAAATTTATATCTTCAATTGGTGTTCCTTATTTAGGTTCGATTAAAGTACAAAATGGTTTTGCCTATATTTATAGTTATGGTTCACCTGGGATAGTAATTTTTGATATACAAAATCTTTATAAGCCTATTTTATTGTCCCTTGTTATGCCTGTTTTTTTAAATGATTTTGATTTGGAAAATGGGATTCTTTATGGAATTGAGGGACATAATATTTATATGTGTGATATTACTGATCCAAAAAATCCTGTAGATATGGGTTATTTGTTTTTTAAAGAAATAGGAAGTGGACAAAGAATAGATATAGTTTATCCCTATGCCATTGTTCTTGATTACCATAATTTTTTATTTTACTCTATTGAAGATCCATGGAATCCAATTTTTTATGGCTATTCTACACCTATAGAACAAAATAACAATTTTGTATTATTAAATAATTATATTTTTGTTGTCGGTTCTAATGGCTTTGAAGTTTTAAAATTTGACAATTTTCATTCTCCATTACCTATATCCTTCTTTTCCACAAGCCCTAATGAAGATATAGAAGTTCAAAAAAAGAAAGATTTGCTTTTTAGATTTTATAGACCAAATTTTGAAGTCTGGGATGTATCAAATGTTATAAATCCTTTTATGATTATTAGTTTAAAAGATATAAATTGGGAAACTTTTGCTTTAGTTGATAATTTTGTATATTTTAGCACCTACAACAAAATAGAGATTTGGGATTTTGCAGATCCATATTTTCCATCTAAAATAAGTGAATTTTATACCTATTCCTATCCTGCTAAAAAAATTTTTGTAAAGGAAAAATTTTTAATATATGTTTGCTCTGATTATTTTATTATTTATGATATTTCTAACCCAATAGAACCTATTGAAATTTCTTTTAATTATAATAGTATTTATCCATATTTAATTGCTTTCAAACCGCCTTATCTTGCAATGGGATATCAATCATTATTGAAAATATGGGATTTGAGTGATTTATCTTCTCCAGAAGTTGTTTTTGAAAAAAAATTTAATTTTAGTTTGGAAAGTATGGAATTTTATGATGAAGATAGAATTCTATTTATTTATGAAAAGAAATTAAGCTTGTACGATTTTAAGGATGATATAATTCTTAATGAATATGATTTAAATTATGGACGAAATATATATGTTAATCAAGGTTATATTTTTTTAGATACTTACGTTGGCACTTCCATATTTGAACTTCAAGAAAATAAATTAAAAATTATTTCCTTCTATCCTGACAAAGGGCCTGTATGTGGCTTATATCCATATTTTATATTTAAAAAAAGTATTGGAAACTTCACAGATCTTTACTCCCCTTATACAATTGGAAGATATATGAGGTCAAAAGGTTATTCTGATGTGATAAATGATGGGGAAAGTTTTTATATTTTAGCCGAAGATGGAATGTATTGGTGGAGACCCAATTTTTATGAACCAAAAAAAATATTTAACTATCCCTATTCCGATGGTTACAGATATTTTTTAAGTGCAGAAAAGGGAAAAATATTTTTTGTTTGTAATTATTCTTTATACTTATTAGACAATAGAAACCCATTAGATCCAAGATTTTATAAATTTAATATATTCAATGATATAGTGTATTTAAATTTTATTAGTGATAATTATGCCTTTGCAGTAGATATTATTTATACTGGTCCATATGAATATTATTTTGAGTTAAATTTGGCAGATTTTTCAAATTTTGAAGAAGTAAATTTTCAATTTTTAGAAAATTATTATTCTCATAGTTTATATATTGATAAAAGTGAAGATCTATTAGTTATAGGGGATTGTGACTCAATTGATATCTGGAAAATAAAAGACCCATCAAATCCTTTCAAAATAAATACTATGGAATTTGATAAAACCATTAAGGATTTAAAATTCTTAAATGAATATCTTGCTATTTTATTTTTTAGTGGGAAAATTTCAATTTATGATTTAAAAGATCCATTAGAGCCTTGTATTTTATCTTCAATTGAAAATTTAAATCCATATTATAAAATTTTTTCAATGCCCTTTGTGCTTGGAATGTATGGGGAAAGTAAAATTGAATTTTGGTCAGTTAAAGACATTAGAAATCCATATTTTTTGGATTTTCTTGAATTTAAACCATATCAAAAAATTGCAAAAATATTTCCTTTTGGTTTAAGATTTGGTTTATTTACTTATCCCCAACAGTTATCTATATGGGATTTATGTAATTGTTTAGATTTAAATATTAAATGCCTGCCATATACAGAACCTGAAGAGCAGGAGAGGAGTGAAAGGTGAAAGGTGAAGCGTGTCCGTGTTCCGTGTCCGTTTTTTGCGATCGGGAAAAGAAAGAAGCAGAGTTAGATTAATTTGTAGGGGCAGTTCAAGAACTGCCCAG
>DYJU01000013.1:20744-40320 GCA_020722985.1 Candidatus Methylomirabilis sp. | reverse complement strand
TGCATTTGTAAATATAATTTGCTAATATAATATATTGGTAGTAAAAATTTTACTTCTGGTGGCTAAACTATTACAAATATAAGTGAACTTGTTTCATTTTTATATGATTTAAAACTATATTTGAACTATTTCAGAACTATGTTTGAACTATTTTAGAACATAATGGAGTGAAGATGAATCTAAAAATACTATTAATCAATCCGCCTCGCGTCGGCGGATACCCGGTTGTGCGGGAAGAAAGGTTTGAACATAAGGATATAGGTTCTGTATATCCACCACTTTCTTTACTTTATCAGGCAGCTATTTTAAGGAAAAATGAAAATTATGAGATAAAATTAATTGATGCAAATGGATATAACCTTTCTTTAAATGAAGTAAGAGCAGAAATTATAAATTTTTCACCTGATGTTTTAATAACAAGATGCGGGTTTGATACACAAAAAAAAGATACTGAAATTTTAGAAATTGCAAAAGATTTAGGGGCAATTACAATTTTGCGAAATAAAATAATTTCTGATGTGCCCTTTATCAGAGATGAAATATTGAAAAAAGAACCCGTTGATATTTTTATTAATTCAGAACCAGAAGCAGTAATTGATGAACTTATAAAAGCAATTTATGAATTCAAAAAACAAAAAAAGCAATCAGGTGATATATGTGTATTTGATCCAAAGGCAGATATTTTTCAGGGAAATTTTGATTTTATAAAAAATGTAAAAGGAATTTCCTTTATAAGCAAAGGAGAAGTAATAACAACCCAAAAAGCAAATGAAATAGAAAATTTAGATGATTTGCCTTTTCCTGCTTATGACCTTTTACCTGATTTGAATAGTTATCACACAGGAGTTTTAAATCCGCCTTTTGCTCTTATACAGACGAGCAGAGGTTGCCCATTTTCCTGCACATTCTGTGCTTATGGTAAAAGCAGATACAGAGTAAGAAGTGTTGAAAATGTTATAAATGAAATAAAATGGTTAAAAGAAAGATTTAAAATTAAATCATTTTTATTTTTTGATGATACAATATCTTTAAAACAGGGAAGGACAGAAGAAATCGCAAAGAAAATGATAGAAGAAAAATTAAATGATTTAAAATGGGTATGTTGCACAAGGGCAAACCTCGTAACTTTTGAGATGCTTAAACTTATGAAACAGGCGGGGATGGTTGAAATTGCAATAGGTATTGAAACTGGTTCAGAAGAAATACAAAAAAATATTAAAAAGGGAGTATCCCTTGATGATATAAGGCAATGTGCAAAATGGTGTCATAAGTTAAATATTCTTTTTTACGCACTTGTTATAATAGGACTTCCTGGAGAGACAAAAGAAACAGTAGATGAAACAATAAAATTTATAAAAGAGATAGACCCCTTTTATACTCAATTCTGTTTCGCAACTCCTTTTCCAAATACTGAGATGTACAGGTATTATGAAGGTAAAAATTTAATTTTAACAAAAGACTGGGAGAAATATTTTCCACTTTCAGAAGAACCAGTAATAAGGACAGAAAAATTAAGTGTGGATGATTTAAAAAAATTAAGACGAAAGGCATATATAAAAACTTTATTGCGACCTTCATACCTTATACGTAAAATAAGACCATTTGATTTAAAATGGAATATTTCAGGATTTATAAAAATTTTCGGTAGAATATTGGCGGCAATTATGAAAAAACCTGTAAGATAAAAGGAAAAAGTTTTGTAACAGTTTAGCCACTGGTAGAATAAAATTAGTCTATAAATAAATTTTTGTTTTGTCATTGCGAAGTCAGGCGAATGATGCCCTTTGCCAGGTGAAATTAAAGTAGAATAGAAGATAAGCGTCATCATTCGCCTGACTTTAAAATGATAAATGAAAAAATTTATTTTATCTTATTATTGGCTAAACTATTGCAAATATTTATTTGTTTTTTATTTTTTGATAAATTAAAGTATTTTATCAGTAGATAAATTATTACAATGTTAGTATCCCGAAATGTTTTTTACCACTTTTTCCCAGGATATTTTTTCTTCCTTAGATAATTCTCCATGCTTTACTGTGAAATTATAACTATCAGCAAGTTTTATCAGTTTATTTTTTAAATTTTTGTTTTTTACTATGTATATTTTTTTCATTTCTTCTGCCTTTTTTCTGTCTTTTTTATCTGCCAGTTTTAAGAAATCTATTAAATGTTTCAAGCACAATCCATCAGATTCAGAAAGGATTTTTTTTAAATCCGTAAAATGCCAGAATAATGCCTCAATATACCGGTTTTCGCCTGCCTTTTCTGTGAGACAGGCTGGACATTTTTCTTTTCTTTCCTGTATAAAATTATTGTAAGTAGTTATGGTTTTCTTTAAATTTTTATTTTCCAGTTTTAAAAGAATTGTACTGAGTATTCTTTCGTAAAGAATAGAAATGCCCATAGCGTCTTTAAATGTAAGCAATATATCTGCGTGCTTTTGGCAGAAACCGTTAGACTCTAATAAGGATTTATTTGTGGACTGGTCATTGACACATTCATATAAGATATTTTCAATATACTTTTTTACGTTTTTATTAACAAGATTACATACAGGACATCCATCCTGTGGAATAGTTTCTTTAAGTTTATAGTAAATAATATGTTTTTCCGGGATCATAAAAATTCCTTTTTACAGGAGTTATCAGCCGGTGGGCGATTATAAGGAGAACTCCATCTCCATAATTTATAGAAATATTATATTTAAATGCATCATATCGGTCAAGATAAATTTGAAAAAGAAAAGTAATAGTATTCGTATATTATTTAAAATAATTTAATCAAAAATAATAGATAATGGTATATAAATATTTTCATATAATCAGGATTTTTTTGATAATGTATATAGTATTTTTTTATTAAAATTTGAAAAGTATATGATAAGTAATTTATTGATAAAATTTTGTAAAGAGTAAAATTTTTCAATATCAAAGAACTTAACTTTTCAAGAATATGAAAGGTTTCAAAATCCTTAACTTTACAAAAAAACATTGACAAAAAAATTTTTTTAAATAAAATTATAAAAAAAATAGAGGTGGTTTTTATTAAAACCAAAAAGGAGAAATAAAATGAAACATTCTTTTTTTATCTTTTTTGCTTTATTTTTAGTTTTGGGTTTTAATTTGCAGGCAATTGAAAGTGATATGATAGATCTTAACTGTGGCAGATGTTATTATAAAATTAAAGATGAAGGCAATCAGGAAATAGAAGGTAAAAAATATCACTATGAAAGATATATAAATGTTTGGATAAAAGATAACAAATTTTATTCTGAAGCAGTTAGTTTAAAAGGTGAGCCATTTGAGTTTAATATAATGAAAGATAATTATTCATACATTTTTACTAAAAATAGTAAAAAAGGACAAAAGGTTAGATTAAATCAGGTTGATAAATCACAAAAATTTCTTATTGCATTGGATAAAAGTGTATCAAAAGAAGAAAAAGGGGAAAAAATAGGAACAGAAAAAGTTAATGGAATATTATGTGATGTTTATGAAAAATATAAAACAATTGATTTGCTATTTGCTAAATATAATTATGTTATGACTTCCTGGATGGATAAAAAAGGCAGGACATTAAGATTTAAAAATGAAAAATTAGAAGTTGAAAATGGAAAACTTCAACGAAAACTTTTAAGTTTATCTGAAGTTGTAGAATTTAAAAAAGGAATCAAAATAAGTGATTCTAAATTTAATTTACCAAAAGATATTGAATTTGTTGAGATCGTTTTAGTCCCTGAAAAAAATGATAAGGAACCTGTATCAGTATTGGATAAACAAGAAGAAGATAAATCAAAGATTAAAAAATCTGCCGACATAGAGCAGGAAGAAAAAAATAAACAAATTCAGGAAAATCAACAAACAGTAGAAGAAAAAACATATAAAAAAGAAAAGCCCACAGAGGAAAAGATTTTAGAGGATACTGTCAAAAAAGGTGCTGGTAATGTTTTAAAAGGTGTTCTGGGCTGGTAGAATAAAAAAATATTTATTCTTAAAAAAAATGTAATAGTTCAGCCACTAGAAGTCCACTTGTAAAAGTGTGGCTATTAGAAGGAAACACATGGCGGTGTCATTGCGAGGAAGCCGAAAGAAAAAGACAGAATAGGAAATAAGGGCGTATGAGGCTTAAGGAAGCAATCTGGCAGTTAAAAGAGTAAGAAAACAAGTAGAGAAAGCGATCGGTAATAAAAGCAAGATTGCTTTGTCAGGCTCATTAAACGAGGGAATAGAAGTCAGAAGTTATCATTCGCCTGACTTTTAAATGACAAAACAAAAATTTATTTATAGACTAATTTTATTCTACCAGTGGCTAAACTGTTACAAAAAAATTACAAATCTATTCAAATATATTTTATATCATCATTTCCCAAAAATTATTGACATAAATAATTTTATCTATCATAATTGGTAAAAAGGTTATTATGATAATTGTTTCTGTTTAAGAATGGTTAATATCATAAAAAAGGAAAATTTGATGGACGTTTCAATAATAGTTCCAGTTCATAATGAATTGGAATATACAAAAAAATGTATAGAAAGTATTAAAAAAAACTCAGAAAATATTAATTATGAAATAATTATAATTGATAATGGGTCCAGAGATGAAACAGGAGATTTTATCAAAGGGATAGGTTGTAGATATATATATAATAATGAAAATATCGGGGTTGCTAAAGCATGGAATCAGGGAATAAAAAATTCAAAAGGGGATTTTGTTTGTATAATAAATAATGATATTATTGTATGTAAGGACTGGTTATTAAATTTTTTAAAATTTTATAAAGCAAAAGAAAATATAGGTATTTTAAGCCCGGCAACGAGGGAAGGACAATTAAATTATAATTTTGAAAAATATTCAGAAGATTTTATAAAAAAGATGAAAAACATAAAGAAAAAAGGATTTTGTGGATGGTGTATGTTTATAAAAAAAGACAGGTTGGGAAAAATTGGTTTATTCAGCGAAGAGTATGAGACAGGAATAGGCGAAGATACAGATTTTTATTTAAGGTTAAAATTTGCTGGTTTTGAGAGTTTTATAACTGGCGCGGTATTTATCCATCATTTTGGCAGTATAACTTTAAACAAAATAAAGCAAAATGCAGGGGATAAATTTGAAAAAGATAATATAAAAAGGTTAAATGCAAAGTGGAATATAAAAGAAGAAAATTATTTAATAAGAAAAACAAAAAATTTTGTAAAATTTTTAAAAAATTTGTATTTAAAAATTTTTTACGGCCATACACTATTAGAAAAATAATATAGATGTTTTATTGGTTAAATATATATAGTAATTTTGCAGGATATTATTAAATAGCGAAAGAAAAATAAAAAACAAATAGGGGCATAAGGTGATAAAAGCAATATCGCTTTGCCAGGCTCAAATAATAGCGAAATAAAGCGTAGAATTTATCAATCGCCTGACTTTAAAATGACAACAGAAAAAATTTAATGATTAATTTTGTTCTACCTGGGATTAAACTATTAAATTTATTTTACCAGGGAGGAACACTTTTTGAAAAGTCCACACTTTATTATACATTAACAGGTATTTAATTGATTTGTATTTGTAAGAATAATTTGCTAATATGTTGGTAGTAAAATTTTATCAATACTTACAGGAATAAACTATTTACAAAAAAGAGGTAAATATGAAAATAATTATAATTGGAAATGGAGTTGCAGGTATTTCAGCAGCAGAATCCATAAGAAAAAAAAATAAAGATATAGAAATAGTTATGTATTCAGATGAAAAATATTATCATTATTCAAGGCCGAGGGTGATTGAATATTTATCAGGGAAGGTTCCAGCAGAAAAGATTATAATCAAGGACAAAGAATATTATAATGAAAATAATATTAAGATAAATTTAAATGAAAAAGTAAAAAGAATAGATGTAAATAGTAAAAAAATTGTCCTTGAAAACGGCAAGGAAGATAATTATGATAAATTAATAATTGCAGCAGGGGCTTCTTCTTTTTTGCCGCCTGTAAAAGGTTTTGATTTAAATGGGGTGTTTACTTTACGAACCATAGATGATGCAGATAAGATAATAAAATTTTCACAAAATAAAAAAAGAGCCATTGTAGTTGGTGGTGGACTTTTAGGACTTGAATCTGCTATGAGTTTAAAAAATTATGTAGAAGAAATTTATGTTGTAGAATTTTTTAAATGGTTATTACCAAGGCAACTTGATAGTGAAGCATCTTTATTTTTTCAAAATATGATAGAAAAAAAAGGAATTAAAATTTTACTTGATAAACAAACAGAAGAGATAAAAAATAAAAATGATAAATTAGAAGTTATTTTTAAAGACGGTGAAATTATAGAAACAGATTTAATTTTATTTTCAGCAGGTATTAAAAGTAATTTAGAAATTGTTAAAGATACAGGGATTGAATACGGTAGGGGAATAAAAGTAAATGAGTATTTAGAAACATCAATAAAAG
Organism: Candidatus Methylomirabilis sp.; assembly: GCA_020722985.1. Lineage (GTDB taxonomy): Bacteria > Oederibacteriota > PGYV01 > PGYV01 > DYJU01 > DYJU01. The sequence goes on along the minus strand of DYJU01000013.1, from coordinate 33,874 downwards.
ATATTTATGCAGCAGGTGATATTGCAGAATTTAATGGTGCTGTCTATGGTATCTGGCCTGCAGCAAAAGAGCAAGGGATGGCAGCGGGGTTAAATGCTTCTGGCGAAAATCTTAAATATACAGGTAGTATTTTATCTACAAAATTAAAAATAACCGGTATAGACCTTGCATCAATAGGAAATATAGAACAAAAAGAAGGGATAGAAGTTATTACAAAAAAAGAAAATAAAAAATTTATTAAAATATTTTTAAAAGATAAAATGTTAACAGGTGCAATATTAATAGGAGATACCAAGAATTATCAAAAATTTCAAGATTTGATAAAAATAAAAACTATTTTAAAAGATCCTTCTTCTTTACTTACTCAGTAACTTCTGGCGGTGTGGTGGACAATATAATGCTGCTTCTGGGTTGTAATACATTGTGGCTGCGTGTAAAGCACCGTTGTTTGTATGCTGGATTATGAGATGAACCTGATCCAGGCCATCACAGGTCAGCAAGTGGTGGTGTATAGGTGTAATAGTTCAGCCACCAGAAGTGAACTTGGAAAAGTGTGGCTACTGGTAAGTAAATACTTGACCTTGTCATTGCGAGGAAGCCGAAAGATATGTAAAGGTAGAAAAATAAGGGTATATGAGGCTTAAGGAAGCAATCTGGCAGTTAAAAGAGTAAGAAAACAAGTAGAGAAAGCAATCGGTAATAAAAGCAAGATTGCTTTGTCAGGCGTAAGTTTACGGGATTACAGGAGGCAGAAGTTATCATTCGCCTGACTTTAAAATGACAAAACAAAAATTTATTTATAGACTAATTTTATTCTACCAGTGGCTAAACTGTTACAAAAATATATCATAAAATTAAAAGAATTACTTTTTTAAGGGAATCAATTATAATAATTTTGTATTTAAATTTGTTTAGACTAAAAGTCTCAGATGGAATAGATTTATCTACCCACCTATTAAGTGTATACCATGTCTATCCTTATTCCCAATTTATTTTAAAAAATTATTGACATATATAATAAAATATGTAAAATTAAAAACCTATTATCTGGTTTTAAGTCGGTGGGCCGTTAGCTCAGCTGGTAGAGCACTGCCCTTTTAAGGCAGGTGTCCCGAGTTCGAATCTCGGACGGCTCACCAAAAATTTGATTTAATTCAGGAGGAAATGATGTATACCATAGTGAAAATAGCAGGCAAACAATATAAGTTTTCAGAAGGTGATGTTTTAAATGTTGATAAATTAAATATAGATGGCAATGAAGCAGTTTTTGATAAGGTTTTAATGCTTGTAAATGATAACGATGTAAAGATAGGAACGCCGATTTTGAATAATGTAAAAATTACAGCAGAAATATTAGACAGGGGAGTCAAAGGCGATAAAGTAATTGTTTTTAAATTTAAAAGAAGAAAAAATTTCAGACGTAAAAAGGGGCATAGACAGAAATTTACAAAAATAAAAATAAAAAAAATTGAGGTATTAAATTAAAGAGGTGATCATATATGGCTCACACAAAAGCTCAAGGATCAAGTAGTAACGGCCGTGATAGTGCAGGTAAACGCCTTGGCATTAAAAGATATGATGGTTGTGTTGTTACAGGAGGAAGTATAATAGTAAGACAACGTGGAACTAAAATTTTTCCAGGAAAAAATGTCGGAGTTGGTAGAGATCATACATTATTTGCCAAAATAAATGGTATTGTAAAATTTAAGGAATCAAAAAATAAAAGAGTAGTTGATATTTTGCCTTTGACAGCACAGGCAAATTAAAATTTAAGTAAACAAAAAAACACCTGAATTTTTTAATTCAGGTGTTTTTTATTGGAACGTGTTTAGAAAACAACAAACTCTTGTTTTATGATGAATGAACACAGATATAATAAAAGGCTTTACTGTAATAGTTCAGTCACCAGAAGTCCGCTTATAAAAGTGTGGCTACTGGTAAGGAATCATATAGCGTTGTCATTCTTAGGAAGCCGAAAGAGGAATGTAAAATAGAAAATAAAGGGTATATGAGGCTTAAGGAAGCAATCCTGCAGTTGAGAACGGGAGAAGACAAGACTAAAAAACATCAGGTAATAATAGCACGATTGCTTTGCTAACGCATGCAATGACAAAATACTACTTGATTTCACAATAACATAGCGAAGAATTTATATATAAGATAATTTCGTTCTACCAGTGGCTAAATTATTACTGTGGGAGTCCCGGGCTTCAGCCCGAGGGGAATCCACTTTTAAGGGATATAATTTATGCTATAATTTAATAAAAATATTTGAGGTAATTTGATGTTTATTGATTTTGCAAAAATAAAAGTTAAATCAGGAAAAGGCGGCAATGGGGTATGCTCTTTCAGGCGTGAAAAGTATGTTCCAAAAGGCGGTCCTGATGGTGGAGATGGTGGCAGGGGTGGAAATATTTATGTAATTGGTGATGAAAATCTTTCAACCCTTATAGATTATTATTACCAGAAATTTTATAAAGCAGAAGATGGTGAACATGGCAGAGGTAAAAATATGCATGGTAAAAACGGAAAAGACCTTTATATAAAAGTTCCATTAGGAACAATTGTTAAAGATGCGAGTTCAAATGAAATAATAAAAGATATAACAAAACCTAATGAATGTGTTTTGATTGCAAAAGGTGGAAGGGGAGGCAGGGGCAATGCACATTTTAAATCTTCTACACGACAGGCGCCGAGGTTTTATGAAAAAGGTGAACCAGGTGAGGAAAAAGAAATTATTTTTGAATTAAAAATTCTGGCAGATGCAGGAATAATTGGAATGGCCAATGCTGGCAAATCAACTTTGCTTTCAAAAATTTCAAATGCACACCCCAAAATTGCCGATTATCCTTTCACTACTTTAAATCCAGTTTTAGGAATTGTAAAATTTGGTGAGGATGTTTCATTTGTTGTTGCAGACATTCCAGGGCTTATAGAAGGAGCGTCAAACGGCAAAGGTTTAGGTATTGAATTTTTAAAGCACATTGAGAGAACACGGGTTTATATACATTTAGTTGATCCAACGCAGGGAGATCCTGTAAAAAATTACCAAACTATTAATGAAGAATTAAAAAGTTATAATAAAAAACTTTTAAAAAAACCACAGATTATAGCAATAAATAAAGTTGATCTTTTATCAGAAATTGAGATAAACAAAATAAAACAGAATTTTAAGAAAATAAAAATTTTTCCAGAGTTTATTTCAGCAAAAGAAAATATCGGTATAGAAAATATAATAAAAAAGATTTATAATATATTAAAAAATTTGCCTCGGGAATATAAAGAAGTAAAAGAAAGTAAAATTATAAAAATAGAAACGCCGATATTAACAAAAATAGATAACGGTATTTATGAACTGAAATGTAAAAAATTAGAAAAATATATAGAGATGCTTGATTTTGAAAATATTGAGACATTAGAAGTTTTTAAAAAATACCTAATAAAGACAGGTATTGAAGATTTTTTAAAAGGTAAAGGTGTAAAAAATGGAGATATTTTAGTAATTGGTAATAAAAATTTTATTTACGAAGAAGGTTGAAAAATGTATAAAAAAATACTTATAAAAATAGGTACGAGTTTACTGACAGATCAAAATGGTTTAAAAAAAGATTTTCTTAATTCTTTTGTTTCTCAGATTTCTAATTTATATAATAAGAAAAAAGAAATAATTATAGTTTCTTCTGGTGCAATAGGAACCGGACTATGTAAACTTAAAGTACATAAAAAACCTTTTGATCTATCTGAAAAACAGGCAATTGCAGCAGTTGGGCAAATATCCTTGATGAAGGAATATGAATTATTATTTAATAAAAACGGTATAATAATTGCTCAGATTTTAATAGAACATGATGATGTAAAAAATAAAATTAAAAAAACAAATATAGTAAATACTATAAATAAATTATTTGAATGGCGGGTTATTCCCATAATCAATGAAAATGATACAGTTGCAACAGAGGAAATAAAATTTGGTGATAATGATACTTTAGCAGGAATTGTTGCTAATCTTTTAAATGTTGATTTAGTTATTATTTTAACATCAGTTGATGGGATTTATGATAAAAATCCTGATAAATTTAAAGATGCAAAATTAATCAAAGAAATAAAAAATATAGATAAAGCAATAAAAAGTATAAAGGCAAAAGGTAAAACAACCTTAGGCACAGGTGGCATGCTCACAAAACTTGAAGTTGCAAGAAAATTAAATTATATAGGGATCCCTGTTATTATTGCAAATGGCAACAAAGAAAAGACAATAGAGAGAATTGTCTCCGGAGAAAAAGAAGGAACTTTAATAAAAGAGAAAGAAGTAAAAATAGAAGGAAAGAAAAAATGGATTTTTATGTCATTGAAAACTAAAGGGATAATAAAGATTGATGATGGTGCAAAAGAAGCACTTTTAAAACGCGGAAAAAGTTTGCTTGCTGTTGGTATAGTTGATGTTAATGGTAAATTTTCTTTTGGTGATGCTGTAGAAGTTGCAGATAAAAATGGTGATAAAATTGGTAAAGGGGTTATTAACTATTCATCAGATGATCTTATAAAAATAAAGGGTAAAAAAAATAGCGAGATTGAAAAACTTTTAGGCGATAATTTTTACCAGGAAGTAATACATAGGGATAATCTGTTTTTATATTGATTTCATTAAATTCTTTGTTTTATTTAGGTTTTAAATTATTAAATTGGGGATTATATGCATTGTCCTCTTGTAAAAATAATTTATTGGAAAAATTAATATTAATTTAAGAAGATAGATATAATTTAATTTCCTGAAATCGCCAACTTATATCTAACTAACACAACAGGTTATAAAAATTTTAATTCAAATAATAAGCACTAAATAAATATAGACTTAGAAAAAAATAATGAATTTAAGATTGAAAAAGTATTAAATATATTTAATAATATAATTAGCAATATTTACTGAGATGTTTAAAAGGAAATAAAATGACCAATCAACAAATTATTTCAGTATTAAATGAAATATCTGAACTTTTGACAGTTAAAGGTGAGAATAAATTCAAGATACGGGCGTATGAAAAACTTGCGCGTTTTTTAGCATCTTACCCTTATGAATTAAAAGATATATATAAAGAAAAAGGTATAAATGGTTTAACTGAAATTCCAAATTTAGGGGAAGGAATAGCAAAAAAAATAGTAGAACTTATAGATAAAGGCAAATTAAACTACCTGGAAGAATTAAAAAAGTCACTCCCTGAAAATATTGATTTATTATTAAAAATACCCGGGATGGGTCCTAAAACTGCATTTTTATTAGGCGACAAATTTAAGATAAAAACAATTGCAGAGTTAGAAAAATTTTTATTAAGTGGTAAATTAAGGGAAGTAAAAGGATATGGAGAAAAAGTTGAGCAAAAACTCTTAAAAGGCATAGAGTTATATAAAAAAGGAGAAAAAAGAAAACTTTTGGGCGAAGCTTATCCAATAGCAATGAAAATAATAATTGAATTAAAGAAAATGGTAAATATAGATTTTATTACTCCTGCTGGAAGCTTACGCAGGATGGAAGATACTATTGGAGATATAGATATTTTGGCTATTTGCAAGGATAAACAAAAACTTATGGATGCTTTTACTACTCTTGAACTTGTTGATAATGTTATAGCAAAGGGAGAAAAAAAGTCCAGTGTTCATTTGATGTCAGGTATTCAGGCAGATATAAGGATTTTTAATAAGGATGAAATAGGAGCTGCTCTACAATATTTTACAGGAAATAAAGAGCATAATGTTTTAATTAGAGAGATTGCTGTTAAAAAAGGATTGACTTTAAATGAATATGGACTTTTTAAAGGTAATAAAAAAATAGCGGGAGAAAAAGAAGCGGATATATATAAAAAATTGGGTTTAAAATGTATTCCACCTGAACTCAGGTTAGGAGGGGAAGAAATACAATTTGCAATGAAAAGAAATATTCCAGAACTAATTGATTATAATGATATCAAAGGTGATTTTCATATTCATTCAAAATATTCTGATGGCAAGGATGATATTGAAACTCTTGCAAAAGAAGGTATAAAAAGGGGTTATTCGTATATTGCAATAACAGATCATTCAGTAAGTTTAAAAGTAGCAAATGGTTTATCAGTTGAAAATTTAGAAAAACAATGGTATGAAATTGATAGGATAAATAAAAAGTATAAAAATAAAATCTGGATATTAAAAGGAATCGAATCAGATATATTACCTGATGGCAGTTTAGATTACCCTGATGAAATATTACAGAAATTTGATCTTGTTATCGGATCAATTCATACTCATTTTAAAATGGATAAAAAGGAAATGACTGAAAGGATTTTAAAAGCAATGGATAATAAATATTTGAAAGTAATAGGACATATAAGTGGTCGCCTGATTAACTTCCGCGAACCGTATGAAATTGATTATGTTTCTATTTTTAAAAAAGCGGTAAAAAAAAATATAGCGCTTGAAATAAATGCACAGCCAGAACGTCTTGACATTGCTGATATTTATATAAAGGAAGGGAAAAAATACGGAGTAAAATTTATAATAGGAACTGATTCACATATTGCGGAAAGTTTTGATTATATAATTTATGGTGTGGGTAAAGCAAGGCGTGGATGGTTAGAGGAAAAAGATGTTATAAATACTTATACAATTGAGAAATTGAGACATTGGTTGATGTGAATTTGCGATGGACAATATATAATTTTAAAAACAATGACAGATGATGGGTTTTAGATGTTAGATGTCAAAGACATTATGCCAGTTTGGGGAAAAATGATAATATAGTTCAGTCGCCAGAAATTTACTTGTAAAAGTGTGGCTACCAGTAAGTAAATATCTGACGGTGTCATTGCAAGGAAGTCGAAAGAGAACTTAAGAGAGAAAAATATGGGCGTATGAGCCAGATGAAGCAATCTCGCAGTTGAAAAACGAAAGAAAACAAGGAGAGAAAGTATTTGGTAATAAAATCAGGATTGCTTTGTCAGGTGGGAGTTAACTGTGGAATAGAAGATAAAGGTTATCATTCGCCTGTCTTTATAATCAAAAAATTTAAATATAGATAAATTTTGTTTCACCAATGGTTAAACTATTACCATAGTTATAGGTTGCATCAATGGACCTTATTAAATAAATTAATTTGTAAAAAATTCAAATAGAACCATTTAGAGAATTAAAAATCATTTTAATTTGACTAAAATAAATATCTATGTTATATTCTTTGAAATATTTTTAAAACAGGAGGATTTTATGCTGAAATTTAATAAAAAAACAAATCTTTTTGAAGAAGAATTTTACAACTATCATTTGCAGGAAGTTGAAGAACCGCAGTTATTCAGAGAGATGTTTCCTTATGATGATGTTCCGAAGATTATTTTTAACCAGAGGGTTGTCCCTTTAAATGTCCCTGATGAAATATGGATAACAGATACAACATTCAGAGATGGTCAGCAATCTTTGCCACCTTTTAAAGTGGAAGATATTGTTTATCTTTATGATTTGATGCATAAACTTGATAATGATAGCGGTCTCATACGGCAGACAGAGTTTTTTCTTTATTCAAAAAAAGATAGAGAGGCAGTTGAAAAATGTCTGTCCCGTGGTTATAAATATCCAGAAGTTACAGGATGGATAAGAGCCACAGAATCAGATTTTAAACTGGTAAAAGAAATGGGTTTAAAAGAGACGGGGATTTTAACTTCTGTTTCTGATTACCATATTTTTTTAAAATTAAAATGGACAAGGAAACAGGCTTTTGATAATTATTTAAAAATAGTAAAATCAGCTTTAGATAATGGAATTATCCCACGTTGTCACTTTGAAGATATAACAAGGGCAGATATATATGGCTTTGTTATTCCTTTTGCTTCTGAGCTTATGAAACTTGCCCAGCAGTATAAAATGCCTGTTAAGGTGCGTGCCTGTGATACCATGGGGTATGGAATTGCTTTAACCGGTGCTGCTTTGCCAAGAAATGTGCATGGTATTATATATGGATTAAATAAACATGCAGGAGTTCCTTATGAATGGCTCGAATGGCATGGACACAATGATTTTTATCGCGGAGTTACAAATGCTGTTCATGCCTGGTTATATGGAAGTTCATCAGCAAATGGCGCTTTACTTGGCATTGGTGAAAGAACAGGCAATACCCCTGTTGAAGCTCTTATTATAGAATATTTTGCATTGCGTGGCAGGGAGGGAAAAGAAAAGGTAGATACCACAGTGATAAATGAAATAGCAGAATATATGGAAAAGAAAATGGGAATAGATGTCCCTGCAAAACAGCCGTTTGTCGGGAAAAATTTTAATGTAACCAAAGCCGGCATTCATGCTGATGGTGTTATGAAGAATGAAGAAATTTACAATATTTTTGATACGTCAAAAATTTTAAATAGACCGCTTTCTGTTGAAATAACAGATAAATCAGGGCTTGCTGGTATTGCGTTCTGGATAGATAATTATTTTAAATTGCCAGAAAATGAAAAGATAAGCAAAGATAATGAAGGTGTAAAAAAAATAAAAGAAGAAGTTGATAAAGAATATGAGGCTGGCAGGGTAATAAGCATTTCAAAAGAAGAGATGATAGAATATGTAAAAAAATTTATGCCTGAAATTTTTAATAAATATAACAGGGAGTAAAGATGGCAGAAAAGATATTTTATAATGAAAAAGGAGAACTTATTGTTCCTGATAACCCGATAATTTGTTTTATGGAAGGTGATGGAATAGGTCCTGATATATGGAACGCTTCTAAAAAAGTTTTTGATGCATCTATTGAAAAAGCGTATAACGGGACAAAAAAAATAGAATGGAAAGAAATTTTAGCAGGAGAAAAAGCAAAAGCAAAAACAGGCAGTTACTTACCTGAGGAAACAATAGAAGCAATAAAAGAACATATAGTGGCAATAAAAGGTCCTTTAACCACCCCTATTGGGGGCGGCATAAGAAGTTTAAATGTTACTTTGAGGCAACGCCTTGACCTTTTTGCTTGCGTTCGACCTGTAAGATATTTTTCAGGGGTTCCATCTCCAGTTAAAAAACCTGAAAAATTAAACATAGTAATTTTCAGGGAGAATACAGAAGATGTTTACTCAGGAATAGAATGGGAAGCAGGAACATCAGAAGCAAAAGAAGTAATAAATTTCATCAATGATAATTTTAATAAAACAATATTGATAGAAAGTGGTATAGGTATAAAACCTATGAGTGAATTTTGCACCAGACGCTTGATGAGAGTGGCAATAGATTATGCAATAAAGAATAAAAGAAAAAGTATAACAATTATGCATAAAGGAAATATAATGAAATTTACAGAAGGGGCATTTGCAAAATGGGCATTAAAAGAAGCAGAGGAAAATTTTAAAGATATAATTATTAAAGAATCGGAATTAAAAGAAGGTGCAAATACAGAAGGTAAAATAATTATAAAAGACCGTTTGGCAGATTCTATGTTTCAGCAGATTCTTTTAAGACCTGATGAATATGATGTAATAGTAACCCCCAATTTAAATGGTGATTATTTATCAGATGCAGCAGCAGCTCAGGTTGGCGGTTTGGGGATGGCGCCAGGGGCTAATATAGGTAAATATGCTTTGTTTGAAGCAACCCATGGAACTGCACCTAAATATGCCGGGCTTGATAAAGTTAATCCTGCTTCTCTTATATTATCCGGTGTTATGATGTTTGAATTTTTATCATTAAATGAAGCTGCACAACTTATAATAAAGGGAATTGAAAAAACTATTCAGGAAAAATATGTGACCTATGATCTTGCAAGGCAGATGCAGGATGCAAAAGAAGTGAAATGTTCGGAGTTTGCAGAACGCATTGTCCAGAATATGATTTGATTTTCTAACTCCCAATATCATCATATTAAAAATTTTCAAAAGGAGAAACTTATGAAGTTTGGAATAATTGGAGCCGGCAATGTAGGAGCAACAATTGCCCATATTTTACTTTTAAAAAATTATGGTGATATTTATCTTCTGGATATTGCAGAAGATATTGCAAAGGGAAAAGCAATTGATTTAAATCAATCAAAATTTCTTTTTAATTCAAAGTATGAAGTAAAGGGAGGTTCTGATTATTCAGAAATTAAAGATGCAAATTTTATCATTATAACAGCAGGTCTTGCAAGAAAACCAGGTATGTCACGTGATGATTTGCTTTTAAAAAATTTTGAGATAATAAAAAACATATGTTTAAAAATAAAGGAATTTAATAGAGAATTATTTGTCATAGTTGTATCAAATCCACTTGATATAATGGCTTATACAGCATATAAAATACTTGGATTTTCTAAATCTAAAATAGCAGGTATGGCAGGAGTTTTAGATTCATATAGATTTATGCATTTTATCCAGGGAGAACTTAAAACAAGCACTATAAACATAGAAGCAATGATTTTGGGTTCACACGGAGATACAATGGTGCCTTTATCATCAAAAGTAAAAGTTGATAAAAAATTATTAACAGAAATATTATCTGGGGATAAAATAAAAGAAATAGAAGACAAAACAAAAAATGGCGGGGCAGAAATAGTAAGTTTGCTAAAAACTGGTAGCGCTTATTATGCACCAGCAGCATCTACTGTAAGGATGATAGATGCAATAATAAATGATGAAAATGCTGTTTTGCCGTGTTCTGTCTATGCAAAAGGGGAATATGATATAAAAGATATCTTTATTGGTCTTCCGGTAGTTGTAAATAAAAATGGGTTTGATAAAATTATTACAATGGAACTATCAGAATATGAAAAAAATAAACTTTTAAATTCAGCAAAATCAATAAGAGAACAGATAGAAAAAATAAAAGATAAAATGTAAAATTTTAAAAAGGCAATTATGCGTATAATAACTCAAAAAGAAATTTCCGAAAAAGTAAGAAAAGCAGTTATAGATGCAAATTATTTTCTGCCTTATGATGTTGTTTCTGCAATAAAAGATGCAGCAAAAAAAGAACAGAAAAGATTAGTAAAAAAATGTTTATATAAAATAGTTGAAAATGCTAAAAAAGCAAAAAAGGGGATTTTCCCCTTATGTCAGGATACTGGTTTAACTGTTGTTTTTGTTGAAATAGGAGATAAAATAAAAATAGATGGAGATATTTATCAGGCGATAAATGATGGTGTGAGGCAGGGATACAGCGATGGTTTTTTAAGAAAATCAACAGCAGACCCTTTGACAAGACAGAATTTGAATACAAATACACCAGCAATTATTCATTTAGAAATAAAAAAGGGTTCTTTACTTAAAATGTCAATATTGATAAAAGGAGCTGGCTCTGAAAATAAATCAGCGGTTAAAATGTTAACTCCAGCTGATGGCAAAGAAGGCATAATAGATTTTGTTGTTGAGACTGTAAAAAAAGCAGGCGCATCTGCCTGTCCGCCTTATATTGTGGGAGTAGGGATTGGTGGTAATTTAGAAGTTGCGTCAATTTCAGCAAAAAAGGCATTATTGAGAAAAATAACAGATGTAAATAAAAATTATGAATTATTTTTGCTCGAAAAAATTTTATTAAAAAAAATAAATGATTTAAAAATTGGGGCTTTTGGTTTTGGTGGAGAGACAACAGCGCTTGCTGTTAAAGTTGAAATGCAACCATGTCATATAGCAAGTTTGCCTGTTGCTGTAAATATACAATGTCATTCAGCAAGACATAAGACAGTTAATATTTAAAAGGAGGTTTTATGAAAGAAATTATAACGCCTTTGACAGATGATATTATAGAAGATTTAAAAGTGGGCGATGAAGTTCTAATTTCGGGTACAATATATACGATGAGGGATATAGCGCATAAAAAAATAGCTGAGATATTGAACAGGAAAAAAAGACTTCCTTTTGATATTAAAAATCAGGTAATTTACTATTGTGGTCCAACTCCTGCAAAAAAAGGAGAAAAGATAGGTGCCTGCGGTCCTACAACTTCTTCACGCATGGATAAATATACACCTTTGCTTTTAGAGTATGGTGTAAAAGGTTTAATAGGAAAAGGAGAAAGATCCAGGGAAGTAAAAGAAACTTTAAAAAAAAATAATGCTATATATTTTTCTGCTCTCGGTGGTCTGGGCGCAGAATATGCAGGATATGTTGTTTCATCTGAGATTGTTGCTTTTCCTGAATTGGGACCTGAAGCAATATATAAATTAACTGTTGAAGATTTTTATGCTGTTGTAATAAATGATGCTGAGGGAAATGATTTTTACGAGATAAATAAATATCATTAAAAATGAAAAGTATGGAGGGATCCCCTCCATACTTTTTTATTCAACTTTTATTTCTTTTGGCTTTTTAGATTCTTTTTTCTGTATATCAATCATTAAAACGCCGTTTTCGTATTTTGCTTTAATTTTTTCTACATCTGCATCGTTCGGCAGAATAAATTTTCTTTCAAATGAGCCATAGATTCTTTCATAGTAATAATATTTTTTACTTTTATCTTCTTCACTTCTTTCATTTTTTCTCTCACCTGATATGCTTAAAACATTATCAGTGAGTTCAATTTTAATATCATCCTGTTTTAAACCAGGCAAATCTGCTTTAACTACATACTTATCTTTTTCTTCTACAATGTCAACCGCTGGTGCAAGTTTAGTTGTTGATGTTAAAAAATCTCTGCCGAAAAAATCATCAAAAATGTCTGTGAAGATGTCCCTTGAAACAGGTCTGCTGTGTCTTATAAGTTTCATATTAATCAACCTCCTTTCTTTTAATTTTTTTTCAATTGAAAAAGAGCATAATTCGTGCCATAAAAAATATTTTAAAAAATAAATTATAATAAAGAATAAAATTGGAAATGTTTTAAGATAAAACAAAAATGTTTAATTTTAAAACAAAAGAAAAATGTAATAGAGTTTAGCCATTGGTAGAACAAAATTATCTAATATATAAATTTTTCGCCTTATCGTCATTGCAAAGTCAGGCGAATGATAACTTCTGACTTCTATTCTCTTGTTTAATGAGCCTCACAAAGCAATCTTGCTTTTATCACCGATCGCCTTCTCTACTTGTTTTCTCCCGATTTTAATTGCCAGATTGCTTCCTTAAACCTCATATACCCTTATTTTTCTACCTATACACATCTTTTGGCTTCCTAAGAATGACACAGCCAAGTGATTCCTTACTGGTAGCCACACTTTTACA
>DYJU01000013.1:0-20644 GCA_020722985.1 Candidatus Methylomirabilis sp. | reverse complement strand
GCTTCCTAAGAATGACACAGCCAAGTGATTCCTTACTGGTAGCCACACTTTTACAAGATGACTTCTGGTGGCTGAACTATTGCGAAAAAATTATTTATAAATGGTACTTTTTATAGATATTTCAACCCTTCTATTTTTTGCTCTACCTACTTCTGTATCATTGGTATCTATTGGAAAATCTTCGCCATATCCAATTGTTGAGATTCTTTTTTCATCAACATAAAGTAAATTTATCATAAAGAATTTAACAGCATCAGCTCTTGCTTTTGATAGTTCCTTGTTTGTTTTATATTTACTGCCAGTAGGTTGTATATTATCTGTATGTCCGGCAACAACAATTTCTGATTCGGGATATTCATCTAAAACTTTTTTTATTGTTTTTAAAATATTATATGCGGATATTTTTACATCTGCTTTACCTAAATCAAAAAGTGCATCAGATGAAAAAGTTAATTTGATTTCCTTTAAAAGGACAATCTGCGCCTTAGGTTGGGTTTGTGCTTTATTGCCGACAGTATCATAAGCAATTAAACTATAATAATATAATTCTCCTGTTTTAACATATTCGCCAGAATTTCCTTTTCCGTCCCAGATAAAAGTTTTAGATGGTGGACCATTTCCGCCTGTAGAATAAAAGACATTTTTATTTATATCCCATATAATTAATTGCCATTTTGATATTGAATTTTTATCTATGGTAGATAAGGTAAAAGTTGCAGGTATTAAAAGTGCTTCTTTCTCTCCTGGTTTTAAATATTTTGGATTTGCATCAATAAAAAGATTTGGTGGAGTGTTATCTATTTCAAAAGATACTTTATTTGAATCAGAAGTTCCATTTTCATATTCTATTGAGATAGTTGCCTGATAAACATCATCGGTTAAGACCTGATTATTTATAATACCATTAAATGGAATTGATTGTTTGAGAGGTAAATTTAAAGGAATTGTAGCAAATAAAAATTTTCCTGAATTATCATATATATTTAATTTTGCTGATTTTATATTAGATTTTGATTTTAAATAAGAAAACATATAAGTAAAATCAATGAATTTATCGTTATTGGGAGAAAAGATAAAAGGAGATATTTTTAAAGTTACAGGTGGAGTTCCCCAGGTATAAAGTAAAGAAAACCTGTGTGTATTTCCGAGTTCTTCATACTTTATAAAAGCATAGTCAATTTCAAAACCAGAGTATTTTATTCCAAGACCAAATGTTGGATGTTCAAAAGCGCCTGTTTTATATCCAAACCTCAATGCAAACATATTATATATCCAGTATTCAAAACCTAAATTATATATTGATTCATAGTCTTGCTGAATGATTGCCTGTGCTGAAACTAAAAAGTCCCAATTAAAAATAGGAATTTTATCGGAGATGCCGACTTTTAAAGTTTTTGGTGATTCAAAACCAACTTCATCCATTTTAAGGGAACTGCCTAAATTGCAGAAGGTTGCACCTAACCTTAAATAACTTTCACCGAACATCGCTTTATACATAAAACCTAAATCAGTTGTAATATTAGAACCACTGAAGGTATCAATGTTTTGCGAAGAATATCTGAGTAATAAACCAGCAGCATAATTTTCAGCAATATCAAATGCAAAACCTGTTGTTATAGAATAATCAAAAGGAGAAAAATATTTTTCAATAAAAGAATTAAAGTTAATGCCGCTATTTAAATAAGAATAATCGTAAGATGGCAGTTCTTTTGTCTTTGCCATTTTATCAACTTGAAACCAGGAAAGAGATATTCCAAGTTTTGCAAAATCAAGTGAAGGAAAAGGAGAAACAAAAGACAAAAATTCATAGCGTAGTCCCTGGAACCATTCAATATGGGTTGCCTGTATTTCATACCCTGGAGTTAAAAGTAAACCGGCTGGATTATAATATAATCCCGAAGTGCCATCAGATACCCCGACAAAAGATTCACCCATTCCAGAAGCACGGGCTATGGGTGGAATTTTTATGAAATTTATACTTGTGGTTCCTACAAGTTCTGAACCAGCAAATAAATTTAAGAATGATATAAACAAAAAGAAGTATAATAAAATAACTTTTTTCATAACAAGCCCTTTTATGATTTTTAATAATTATAGCGATAAAAAAAATAAAAATCAACAAGAATTTTATTTTGATACTCTTAAGAATTGTGTGGAAAAATTAGTTAACATAAAAGGGCTTCTTACCAGAAAATTTATAATTTGATTCTAAAATTTCAAGAAAAAAAGATTCGTTTAGCAGAATAAAAGTTAGGGAAAACACCGACATCATATATTTCCATGTTCATATCCTTAAAAGAACGTTTCAGATAATTAGTAGTTTTGATAACAGGATGCCAGATTTCCTCAAACCCAAGATATACTATATTAGTTTTACGCCAAATGTTTATTAATATATTTTATTATTGAAGGAAACCCTTTTTGAAAAATCTATCCAATATTATACATTAATTTCAAAATTTCCCTTCTTGAAAATTCTTTTAAAATATGCTTATAATATCATTATTTTATTATTCATTATAACATAACGAAAGGAAAAATATTTAGTTATGGAAAAAAAAGAAATAAAAATTAATTTGCCACAGACAGATTTTCCAATGAAGGGAAATCTGGCAAAAAGAGAGCCGGAATTTGCCAAAAAATGGGAAGATTTTGACATTTACCATAAACTTTTAGAAAAAAGAAAAGGAAAACCTTCCTATATTCTTCACGATGGACCTCCTTATGCAAATGGTAATATACATATGGGGCATGTTTTAAATAAAGTTTTAAAGGATATTGTTGTTAGATATAAATTTTTTAAGAATTACTTTTCGCCTTTTGTGCCT
This sequence comes from Candidatus Methylomirabilis sp., assembly GCA_020722985.1. Taxonomy (GTDB): domain Bacteria; phylum Oederibacteriota; class PGYV01; order PGYV01; family DYJU01; genus DYJU01. The sequence continues at coordinate 17,816 of DYJU01000013.1, read as the reverse complement.
GGGTGGGATTGCCATGGTATGCCAATAGAACATAAGGTTTTAGAAGAACTTGGTACTTATAAAGACAAACTTTCAAAAGTTGAAATAAGAGAGAAATGTCATAAATATGCAATGCATTATGTAGATGTACAAAAAAAACAATTTAAAAGATTGGGAATAATCGGTGAATGGGAAAAACCATATCTGACTTTAAATAAAAAATATGAAGTTAAAATGCTTGATATTTTCTGGGAAATTTACAAAAAAGGGCTTGTTTATAAAGGATTAAAACCAGTTTACTGGTGTGCAAAATGCGAAACAGCACTTGCAGATGCAGAAGTTGAATATAAAGACCATGAATCGCCTTCCATATATGTAAAATTTAAAGTAAAGGATTTTTCAAAAAGTAAAATAAAATTACCTGAAAATACCTACATTGTTATCTGGACAACTACACCATGGACTTTGCCTGCCAATGTTGCTATTGCTGTTCATCCTGATTTTGAATATGTCCTTTTAGATGCGCAGGGTGAAAAATGGATAATCACCAAGGATTTACTTGAAAATTTTTTAAAAGAAACAAAATTAAATTATCTGCAAATTGAAAATCAATTTTCAGGGAAAGATTTAGAATATATTGTTTGCGCCCATCCTTTTATAGAAAGAGAATCTATTGTTATACTTGCTGATTATATTACAAAAGATACAGGAACTGGATGCGTTCATATAGCGCCAGGGCATGGGTTAGAAGATTATCTTTCTGGTTTAAAATATAAATTGCCAGTTTTAAATCCTGTTGATGATAAGGGGAAATTTACAGAAGAATTTTCACAATTAAAAGGTATATTTGTTTTTGATGCAAATCCAAAAGTAATTGATATATTGAAAGAAAAAAAAGCCCTTATATATACTTCTAAAATGCAGCATTCATATCCGCATTGCTGGCGTTGCAAAAAACCTATTATTTTCAGAGCAACCAACCAGTGGTTTATTTCAATGGAAAAAAATAACTTCAGACAGAAAGTTTTACAGGAAATAAAAAATATAAAATGGTTAAACGAATGGGGTGAAGAAAGAATTACTAAAATGGTAGAAACAAGGCCTGATTGGTGTATATCCAGACAGCGTTCATGGGGAGTTCCTATTTTTGTTTTTTATTGTAAAAAGTGTGGAAAAGCAATAGTGAATGAAGAAACGATAAAAAAGATAAGGCAACTTTTAGAAAAAGAAGGAAGTGATGGCTGGTATAAATATACTGCACGGGAAATACTTTCTGATTATAAATGCCCATATTGCGGTAGTGAAGAATTAGAAAAAGAGTCAGATATTTTTGATGTGTGGTATGATTCAGGTGCGAGCAGTTTTGCGGTTTTAGAAAATTATGAAGAACTTTCCTGGCCTGCGGATTTATATTTAGAAGGTTCTGACCAATATCGTGGATGGTTCCAATCATCACTTTTAACTGCAGTTGGATTTAGAGAAAAATCTCCGTATAAATCAGTTATAAGCACTGGCTGGGTTGTTGATGGGTTGGGCAGGGCAATGCATAAATCCTTAGGAAATGTTATTGATCCTTTAACTTTAATAGAAAAAAGTGGGGCAGATATATTGAGATTATGGGTTGCATCAGAAGATTTTAAAACAGATTTACCTGTATCAGATGAGATAATGTCAAGGATAACAGATTCTTATCGCAGAATTAGAAATACGTTTAGATATATGCTGGGAAATTTGTTTGATTTTGATATAAAAGATAGTGTTTCCTACGATAAATTAACAAAACTTGATAAATATGCCTTACATAATTTAGAAGTTTTAATAAAAAATTCAGAAAAATATTATGAAAATTTTGAATTTTACAGGGTTTACAGGGATTATACAAAATTTTGTTCAACTTTTTTATCTTCATTTTATTTTGATATTTTAAAAGATAGATTATATACATATCATAAAAACAGTATAAGTAGAAAAGCAGCTCAGACAGTGTTATATAAAATACTTATTAAACTTACAAAAATAATAGCCCCTATTTTAGTGTTTACAGCAGATGAAGTATGGCAGTTCATTCCAGAAAGATTAAAAGAAGAACCTTTTGTTCAACTTACTTTATGGGATTTTAAAGAAGAAAAATTATTAACTGAGACAGAATTAAAAGACTGGGATACACTTTTGCAGTTAAGAGAGGTTGTTTTTAAAAAAATAGAAGAAAAAAGAGACGAAAAAGTTATTGCGCACCCTTATGAGAGTGAGGTTAAAATACATTATTCATCAAATGAACTTCATAATGTTATTAATAAATTTAAAGATGAGATAGAAACAATTTTTATAGTATCAAAAATTGAATATATTCCAGAAAATCTTAAAGATGCCCATTGGGATTTTAACTTAAAAGTAATGGTTAATAAATCAAAAGAAAAAAAATGTGAAAGATGCTGGCGTTACCTGCCAAGCGTTGGGAAAAATAAGGATTACCCTGAACTATGTGAAAGATGTATAGGGAATTTATAGCATGGAAAAAATATCATCAGAAAGAGAATTAAGAAAAAAATATATAATTTATATCAGATCTTTGCTTACCACCATTATAGTGCTTTTAGGTTTATATAACTATGCTGATATTATGGTAAATAGAGCTTATGTTATCTTTTTTATTTTTTTTGTGATAGCAATAAATTTTGTTTTTATTTATCTTCCCGAAGAAATGTATGAAGGAATCAATCTCCACTATGTTATTTTCTTGCTTGATATTATTATAATATCGCTTGGCGCTTACTGGATGGGCGATATGGATTTTAAATTTTTTATGATGATGTTTTTAACTGTTTTTATATGTGCTTTAAGCAAATCTGTAAAACTAAGTTTTATAATAGCAATTGTTGTGAATATATTATATTTATATTTAATCTATTCTTTTGCTGATGAAAATTTTGATATTACTCAGAATATAAATATTCTCCTTAATTTGCCATTTATATTTATAATTTCTCTTCATGGTAGTTATCTTGCTGAAAAAGCAAATGAAGATTATTTAGAGAAGGAAAAACTTAAAAAATCTAATATTCTTCTTTCAAAGGATATAAAAAATTTAAACGAGGAAGTTGAAAGTATTATAAATTTTACTGCAAGAGTATATGATAGTTTTAAAGAAGGAATAATAATAATGGATACCCAGGGGATAATTCGTGTATTTAATAGGGAATGCGAAACAATATTTAACATTCACAGAAATAAAGTAATAAATTTTTCACTTTCGGATTTAAATTTTTTGCAGGGAGTAAAAGAAGCATTAACAAATTTAAGATTAAAAAAAATAATATCTCTAAATAAAGAAATCACTATAAAGATAGATAATATAGAAAAAACTTTAGAAATAAATACTGCTTTTATCAGGGATAATTCCCAGGATGTAATAGGTTATCTGGGAACTTTAAAAACAAGTTTAAATAAAATTAAAAGAAGTGTTTAAAATGAGAATATTGCTGATTGTTTCTGTAATTGTTTTAGTGATGGACCAGATTTCAAAATTTTTTATTAAAGAATCCATGCACCTTTACCAGTCAATAGAAATAATAAAAGATATTTTTTATATCACTTATGTTCAAAATTCAGGAATTTCTTTTGGTATGTTAGGTGGTATTGAAAGCGAAATAAAAAGGTGGATTTTAGTTTTCATAATAGGGATAGCAATAATTGTAATATCTTATTATTGGTTTACTTACAAAAATGAAAATTTATTTTATAATACTGGTTGCGGGATGATATTGGGCGGTGCCATAGGTAATTTTTTAGATAGGTTATTTATAGGGGAAGTAGTTGATTTTATAGATGTTGGCTATAAAAGTTTCAGATGGCCTGTTTTCAATATGGCAGATACCTGTATTTCAATAGGTATAGGGATATTGATTTTTTATTTACTTTTTATTAGAAAGGGGAAAAAATAAAATGCATCCTGTTCTCTTTAATTTAGGACCTTTAGAGATAAGAGTTTATGGACTTGTAGTTGCTATTGGTTTTTTAACTGCTATTTATTTTGCGGCATTTTTAGCAGAAAGGCAAGGAATAAAAAAGGATATCATATATGATTTAGGTTTTGTAATAATAATTTCCAGTATAATAGGCGCACGGTTACTTTATATTTTTGTCTGGTATAAATATTTTTTGAAAAATTTTCTTGAAATATTTATGGTGTGGAAAGGCGGTATGGTTTTTTATGGGGGTTTAATTGGCGCTTTAATAGGAAGTTTTATATATATAAAAATAAAAAAATTACCTTTTTTAAAAATAGGGGATTTAAGTATGCCCTTTGTCAGCCTTGCTCATTCCATAGGCAGGATAGGCTGTTTTTATAATGGATGCTGTTATGGTAGAATTGATGAAAAATGCGGTATAATTTTCCCAGCAATTGGAGATGGACAGCCACATTTACCCACACAAATTTATGAATCAATACTTAATTTAATTAATTTTTTGTTATTAATAATTTTATATAAATACTTTAAAAAAAGAGAAGGATTGATATTTTATCTTTATTTTATCAATTATTCATTTATACGAATAATAATGGAGTTATTCCGCGGAGATGAAGAGCGTGGAAAAATTTTGTTTTTTTCAACTTCTACTTTTATAAGTATTATATTGATGGCAATAGGGATTGCGGGATTATTATATGTGTTTCGTAAAAAATTTTTTAATAAGAATATTTACTAAAAATATTTTTGTTAGATAAAAAGAATATGGGAAAAAAAACGATAACTGTTTTAACAAATGAAAAAAAAAGAATTGATATATATATGCGGGAAAATACAAACCTTACACGTTCTTGTATCCATAGATTAATAAGATATGGTAAAGTGTTATTAAATGGGAAAAAAATATTTGTCCGACATACAAAAGTAAAAAACGGAGATATAATTGAATATTTTGAAGAGATGCAAAATGGTATAGAAATAAAAAAAACTGATATTCCATTAGATATTATTTATGAAGATGAAAATATTTTAATTATAAATAAACAGCCAGGGCTTGTTGTTCATCCTGCCCCTTCACATTTAGATGATACATTGGTAAATGCTTTAATTGATAAATATATAAAAAGAGAAAGTTTTTTAGATAAAGGAACCCGTCCCGGAATTATTCATAGACTGGATAAAGATACCTCGGGTGTAATGATAATTGCTAAAAATATGCAGGCAAGAGAAAAATTTATTAATATTTTTAAAAGTAAAGAAATAACAAAAATTTATCGCTGCATTGTTCATGGGGAAATAAATGAAGAAGGTTTTATAAATACAAATATAGGTAGAGACTATAAAAACAGAAAAAAATTTACAGCACGTGTTTTGGGTGGCAAAAATGCTCAAACAATTTATACGCCTTTAGAAATATTTAACAGGGCAACACTCTTAAACGTGAGAATATTAACTGGCAGGACACATCAGATAAGAGTTCATATGAATTTTATTGGAAATGAAGTTGTTGGTGATTTTGTTTATGGGAATAAAACAAAAGATTTAGAACTTGCCCAAAGTTTAGGATACACTGAAAAAACGTATAGAGAATTATTGCCGCGACAGATGTTGCATGCTTATGCAGTTGAATTTATTCATCCTTTTAAAAATAAAAAAATGATTTTTGAAGCAGATATCCCAGATGATTTCAATCATTTGCTTTCTTTACTTGAAAAAGAAAGAAAAAGATAAAAAAAGGAGTCAGGGATATTATATGATTATGTTCTCCATATACTGTTGATTAATTGTAATAGTTCAGCCATCAGAAGTGAAACTGGGAAAGTGTGGCTACCAGTAAGTAAATATATGGTACTGTCATTCTTAGGAAGCCGAAAGAGGAATGTAAAATAGAAAATAAGGGCGGACGAGGCTGACGAAGCAATCTGGCAGTTAAGAACAAAAGAAACACAGCAATCAATAATAAAAGTAAGATTAGTTGTAACCCCCGTGCTTTTTTTAGAAAAACACTTAGGAATGGGCGTCTATACCTTAATTTTTTTAGCGTGTTTAGCGTTTTGAAAAGGCCACACAATATTGGACATTAACCATGTAATAAAATCTGTTGAAATTCATCAATTTTTCTATATAATAATATGCATAAAAAAATAATAAATGGAGGTTTATTATATGGTAAATATTTCTGGATTGCAAAAGGTAAGGTTGAAATATAAGCCAGAGTTACCTTTGATTTTAAGGTCTTCATTTTCATCCATAAAACCAGTAATTGGAAAACCAACAGGTAGTGCAGGCGATGAGAATAAATTAAAAAATATTTTTAAAAATATTTTTGGTAAGCCAGTTGTGACTTTCACAAAAGGTAAAAATACAAAAATTAATAAAAAACCAATTATTGCAGGTGTTGTTTTATCAGGTGGACAGGCAGCTGGTGGTCATAATGTCATCTGCGGTATTTTTGATGCATTGAAAAAAGCAAATAAAAAAAATAAATTACTTGGTTTTTTAGGCGGACCATCTGGAATAATATATGGTAAATTAAAAGAATTAACAAAAGATATAATAGATAAATACAGAAACACAGGTGGGTTTGATATGATTGGTTCAGGTAGAACCAAAATTGAAACAGAAGAACAATTTCAAAAAACAAAAGAAACAATATTAAAAAATAAAATAGACGCATTGATAATTATAGGTGGAGATGATTCAAATACCAATGCAGCGTTGCTTGCTGAATATTTTGCAAAAGAAAAAATTAACACACAGGTTATTGGCATACCTAAAACAATAGATGGGGATTTAAAAAATGAAGAGATAGAAACTTCTTTTGGGTTTGATACAGCTGTAAAAATTTATGCTGAACTTGCTGGCAATATATGCAGAGATGTTTTGTCTGCAAAAAAATACTGGCATTTTATACGACTTATGGGAAGAAGCGCATCGCATATAACTCTGGAAGTTGCTTTACAAACACATCCAAATATTGCTTTAATTGGGGAAGAAGTCTTAGAAAAAAAATTAACTGTTTCAGATGTTGTTGATTTTATATGTGATGCAATTGTAAAAAGGGCAAACGCCGGGAAAAATTATGGTGTTGTTTTAGTTCCAGAAGGGTTGATTGAATTTATACCAGAGTTTAAAGAATTGATTAAAAATTTAAACGAAGTTATGGCAAAAAATGAGGAAGAATTAAATAAAATTGATGGCGCAAAAGAAAAAAAGGAATTTATTTATACTAAACTGGCTGAAAATCTGGTAAATCTTATGAAATCTCTTCCAGATGATATATCCAGTCAATTGATTCTTGACAGGGATCCTCATGGGAATGTGGTTGTATCTCAGATAGAAACAGAAAAGTTATTAATTGAAATGATAAAAACAAAATTAAAAGAAATGAAAAAGCATGGGATATATAAAGGAAAAATTTCTGCAATATCACATTTTTTTGGCTATGAAGGTAGATGCGGATTTCCAAGCAATTTTGATACAAATTATACCTATGCGCTCGGGTTTAATGCAGTTTTATTGATTTTAAATGGATTTACATCTTATATGTCTGCAATAAAAGATTTAATAAAATCACCATCAAAATGGACAGCGGGTGGCATTCCACTCACAATGATGATGAATATTGAAAGAAGAAAAGGTGAAGATAAACCAGTAATTAAAAAAGCACTTGTTGATCTTAATGGGAAGCCATTTAAAGTATTTTCTTCTATGAGAGATAAGTTAAAAGTAGAAGATGATTATATCTCTCCGGGACCCATACAATATTTTGGTCCGTCAGAAATAGTTGATAAAATTACAGAAACATTAAAATATGAGAGGTCAAAAAAATGAAAATAGAAGTAAGGAAACCAACTAAAAAAGAATTAGAAAGACTTAATGTGAAATCATGGCCAATATGGGAAAAAGAACCATCAAAATTTGACTGGTATTATGATGAAAAGGAAACCTGTTATATATTAGAAGGTGAAGTAAAAGTTATAACAGATGAAGGTGAAGTTAAATTTGGTGGAGGAGATTTAGTTATTTTCCCTGCTGGTTTATCGTGTGTATGGGAAATTTCAAAAAAAGTTCGCAAACATTATAATTTTGGGTAATTTTCTGGAAAGGAGAAATTTGATGAAAAACGGATTTGGAGATTTACTAAAAGAAGCAAGAGAAAAAAGAGGGTTTAAATATTCGGACATACATAAAATTTTAAAAATGGATGAAAAATATATAAAAGCATTGGAAGAAGAGGATTTTACAGCATTTGATCGTCCTATATATATGAAATTATTTTTAAACACTTATGCGAAATTTTTGAAACTTGATTTAGAAAAAATAAATGAATTATTTACAAATTCAACACAATTAAAAGAAACTTTAAAAGAAGAAAAAAATAATTTGAAAAATATAGAAAAAAAAGAAATAATGAAAGACACAGAAGCAAAAGAGTTAAAACAACCCTTACCATTTATTATTAATTTAAATAATAACAGGACATATTTTGTGTTAGCCGGGGTGGTAATTTCTTTTATTATAGCAATCTTATTTATAGTGAAATTATTAAATGATCAAAACAATAAAGCAAAAATTGAAGAAGGTAATAAAATATACGTTGTTCAAACGCCGCAGACATTAAAAATTACAATAAAAGCCAAAGCAGATGTCTGGATGAAAGCAAGGTATGATGGAAAAGAAGAGGATTTTTTATTAAGAGAAGGACAGGAAAAAAAACTATCAGATATTACCAAAGTTGTTTTTTTAGTTGGAAATGCTGGAGGAGTGGAATTTATTGTCAATGGTGACAGCATAGGGACAATTGGCGAAGAAGGAGAAGTTATCAACGGACTTATTTTTGAAGTGGGAAAAAATTGGTACATAGATAGAAGTCAGGGCTTTAAAAGAGAAAGAAATCCTTTACTTCAGGATAATACAGCAACTCCAACAGTTTCAGTAAATGAAAATCCACCTATTGAGAAAACTATTGAAAGCCCCCGAGAATAATTTGATTTTAAAATGAAGATAGGGGTTATAAATTTAGGTTGCCCAAAAAACATAGTTGATACCGAGTGTGCAATTTCTTTTTTGAAAGATTTTACCATAACAAAAGATCCGGAAAAAGCTGATGTCATTTTTATAAATACCTGTGGCTTTTTAAAAAAAGCACGAAAAGAATCGGAAAAAGCAATAAATGACATGCTAAAATATAAAAAGAAAAATAAAAAATTAAAAATTATTGTTTCGGGATGTTTTGTTGAAAAGGAAAAAGAAAAACTTATCCATAAATATAAAGATATTCATTCTTTTATGGGAGTTAATGAAATAAATAAAATTTCAAAGGCAATAAAACATGGGGGAGTTTATTTTAATAGTAAACCTTATATCTATAATTCAAAAGAAAGAAAGGCTCTTTTAAATGAAATATCAACTTATGTAAAAATAGCAGATGGATGCAACAGAAAATGTTCATTCTGCACAATACCGCAGATAAAAGGATTTTATAGAAGCAGGGAAATTGAAGATATAATTATTGAAATTAAAAATTTAATTGCTTCTGGAGTAAAAGAGATAAATTTAATAAGTCAGGATAGTTCTTATTATGGAATGGATATTTATGGAAAGAAAAAATTAATAGCTTTAATAAAAAAAATATTGGAAGAAGTAAAAGAATATTTCTGGTTAAGGGTCATGTATCTCTATCCTGATTTTGAAATAGTAAAAGGGCTTATTACAATAATGAAGAAAGATAAAAGGTTATGCAGGTATTTTGATATTCCGTTTCAACATATAAATAATGATATTTTAAACAAAATGAAACGGGGACATAACAAAAGTTATATTTTGAAGATATTAAAATATATAAAAAATGAGATGAAAAATGTGACAATAAGAAGTAGTTTTATTGTTGGTTTCCCAGGGGAAGGGGAAAAAGAATTTAATGAACTATTAAGTTTTATAAATAAGCGTTTTATTGATAAACCTGGTTTTTTTTCCTATTCGGATGAAGAAGGAACGTATGCATATAATTTAAACAACAAAAATGATTTTAAAGCGATAAAAGAACGTTTAGAAAAAATAAATATTGTTTCAAAAAGGATTTGCTATTATAATGATAACAAATTAAAAAATAAAAAAGTTGAATGCTTAATTATTGGAAATAAGAATAAAAATTTTTTACTTGCAAGATCGCAGAATAATGCCCCTGATATAGATGATTATATTTTAGTGAAAGATGATGGTAAAGTTAAAAGGGGAGAGTTTTGCAAGGTTAAAATAAATTGAAATTTTTCAAGGAAAAGCATGAAATTTGAAACTTTAAAAAAAATACCAAATAGATTAACGATGTTCAGGATCTTTATTATCATAATTTTTATTCCTACTGTTCTGATGGATAAGATGATATCAAGTTATATTGCCCTTTTTCTTTTTATTATTGCAGCAATAAGCGATTACCTTGATGGTTACATAGCAAGGAAATATAATATCATTAGTAATTTTGGTAAAGTGATGGATCCTCTTGCTGATAAAATTATGGTTATATCTGCACTTTTGTGTTTTGTGCAATTAAATATTGTGCCCGCATGGATGGTAATAATAATTATAGCAAGAGAATTTTTAATATCAGGGATAAGGATTATGGCAGCAAAGGATGGCGATATAATTGCTGCTTCTAACTGGGGCAAGATAAAGACAATAACAGAAATAATAGCGATAATTGCTATACTTGTATTGCTTTCCATTGTTAATACTTTAGAATATTTAAGTATTTCAACTGAAAAAATTTCAATATTAGATTTTCAAATAAGAGTAATTCTATTGAGGTTGATTCCATACTGGCTTATGTTTTTTGTTGCGGTAACAGCCTTGATTTCAGGACTTGAATATTATTTCAAAAATATTAAACTATTTGAAAATGAGATATAAAATGAAAAATTTAATTATAATAGTTGCTACATTTTTCTGGACGGGATATTTTCCTTTTGCTCCCGGGACATTTGCCACTTTATGTTTTCTTCCTGTTTATTATTTTTTATTTAAAGGATTGCATCCAGCAATTTATTTAATATTAACTTTTGTTTTATATTTTGTTGGAGTTATAACTTCAAGTTATGCATCAGTAATTTTTAATAAAAAAGATCCGGGCAAAGTTGTTATTGACGAAGTTGTTGGATTTTTAATAACAATGCTATTTATACCGTTCACAATAAAAAGAATGATTATAGGTTTTTTTATAGCAAGAATTTTAGATATAATTAAACCATTTCCAGCAAGACAACTGGAAATTTTAAAAGCCGGTAACGGTATTATGATAGATGATGCTATTTCTGGAATTTATGGGAATATAATATTATGGATTCTTATTTTTTTTAAAATAATATAAATTTAAAATATGCTGGATTATCTAAAGGGTTGTTCAAAACTAAAATCTATTTTAAAAACTATAAAATCCAGTAATAAAAATATATTTATAAATATTCAGGAAAGTAGTTTTGATTCTATTTTATATCTCTATATTTCCAGCATTTTAAATAAAGATATTTTTTTAGTAACCCCTTCCAGCAAAATATATAAAGTTTATTCAGAGATAATTGAATTTTCAAAATTCTTCAGAAATAATTATAAAGTTATATTATATCCCGAAGATGACTCGTTTTTATATATGAATTTAAAATCATCAAAAGAAATAAACAAAATCAGATTATCAGCCATAAAAGAATTATTTATATCGGAAAAAAAGATTTTTATAACAAATATCAATGCACTGGTTGAAAAAATAGAATCACTTGAAAAAATTAAAAAATATTTTTTAAAACTTGAAAAAGGAATGCGAATAAAACAGGATACAATATTGAAAATATTAGAGGAAAATAATTATGAAAGAGTGGTAAGGGTAGAAGAAGTTTTTGAATACTCCTTGCGGGGTAATATAATTGATATATTTGCGCCTGATATTGCTTACCCTGCAAGGATAGAATTTTCATATGATAAAATTGAATCAATAAGATTATTTTCTGAAGAAACATACGAAACAGAAAAGCATGTTGATAAAATAGAAGTTGTGCTTTTTAAATTCAATAAAAATAACTTAAATTCAAATTCCATACTGGATTTTTTTAATCAGGAAAAAACATTATTGATATTTAATGAGAGTGATTCCATAAAAGGAGAGATACTTGAAAAAATAAGCAAGATAGAAAAATATCTGCCAGATATAAAGAACGAAAATAAAATTTTTTCATTAAAAAAGATTTTTAAAAAAGTTTCAGCTTTTCAAAAAATTAAAACAGGATTTTTATTATCAAAAAAAGGCATTAGATTAAGAATTAAATTAAACCCAATTTTTAAAAAAGATATGGGGGTATTATTAAATTATTTAATAAATTTAAAATCAGAAGGATATAGAATAATTATTGTTTCAGATAATTCGGGAGAGACAATGCATATTCGGGAACTTTTAGGAAAACAGGGAATAAATAATATTGAATTTTATGATGCACAGATAGATGCTGGATTTTTAATGCCTGAAATAAAATTATGTATAATATCTAATAGAGAGATTTTTGAAAGATATAAGGGAAAATTATCAAAAAAAATAAAAGACAGAAATTTAAAACCAGTAAAAAGCATCTTAGAATTAAAACCCAAAGACTATATTGTCCATAGAGAACATGGTATAGGCATTTTTGAAGGTATAAAAACTTTATCCATAGATGATAATTTATATGATTTTGTTTTAATACAATATGACGGGCAGGATAAATTGTATCTGCCTGTATATAAGATAGATATGATTGATAAATATATTGGTTCAGAGAAAATTCCATATCTTTCCCGACTCGGTTCTCCTGTTTTTAAAAAAACAAAAGAACAGATAAGAAAAGAATTAAAATTAATAGCCGGGGAATTACTAAAAATTTATGCAAAGAGAAAAATAGCAAAAGGGATAAAATATCCGATTGGTGATACCTTTGAAAAGGAATTTGCTGATGCCTTTTTATATGAAGAAACGGAAGATCAGAAAAAAGCAATAGAAGATGTGCTTTCTGATATGGAAAAAGAAAAACCCATGGATAGATTGATATGCGGGGATGCTGGTTTTGGAAAGACTGAAATTGCAATGAGGGCATCTTTCAAAGCTGTTCATTCTGGCAAAAAAGTATTAATTTTAACATCTACTACCTTACTTGCATTACAACATTTAAGAATTTTTAAAGAAAGGTTTGCAGATTATCCTGTTAAAATAGAAATATTATCAAGATTGGTTTCGGAAAGAAAGAAAAAAGAAATTTTAAAAAGGATTCAAATAGGAGAGATAGACATCCTTATTGGAACGCATGCCATTTTAAATTCAAAAATAGATTTTAAAGATGTGGGATTGGTTGTTATTGATGAAGAACAACATTTTGGAGTAAATGCAAAAGAATTTTTAAGGAATAAATATAAAGATGCTGATTTTTTAACTTTAACAGCAACTCCAATTCCGAGAACTCTTTATTTTTCTTTATCCGGTATCAGAGATATAAGCGTTATAAATACTCCGCCACAGAATAGAAAATCTATTGAAACATTTCTTGTAGAAGAAAAATTAAGTGTGGTAAAAGAAATCATATTAAGAGAAATATTGAGAAAAGGTCAGGTTTTTTATGTGCACAATAATATTAAAACTATATATAAATTAAAAGATATTTTAAGTGTTAATTTACCAGAGGTTAAATTTAAAATCGCACATGGAAAGATGCCAAAAAGAGAACTTGAAAATATAATGAAGGATTTTTTAGATTACAAATTTGACGTGCTTATTACCACAACTATAATAGAATCAGGACTTGATATGCCAAATGTAAATACAATAATTATAAGCAATGCGGAAAAGTTTGGTCTGTCTCAGTTATACCAGTTACGCGGTAGGGTTGGAAGAAGAGATAAACAAGCTTATGCATATCTTTTAATAAAAGATAAAATTATGGTATCTGATATAGCAAAGGAAAGATTAAAAACTTTAGAAAGTTATATAGACCCTGGAGCCGGGTTTAATATTGCTATGAAAGACCTTGAATTAAGGGGAAGCGGAACAATATTAGGAACAAAACAGCATGGGAATATGGAAAAAATAGGTTTTGGATTGTATTGCAGAATGTTAGAAGATGAAATAAATAAGTTAACAAAAAAAGAAGTGGAAAGCGAAGTTGATACAAAAATAACAGTTGATTATAGAGCATATATACCCGAATCATATATTTGGGATTCGGGAGAAAAAATAAGAATATACAGACAACTTTTTATTTCTAAAAGAATAGAAGATGTATTATCACTGGAAAACGCAATAAAAGATATATGGGGAGAAATGCCTCAGGAGGTTAAAAATATACTTTTGGTTGCAAAATTAAAAATATTAGGCAGGAAATTAAAGGCAGATGAGTTAAGACATGAAAAAGATAAAATAGAGTTTATATGGAATGAAAAAAATGAGTTTTTACAAAAATTTAAAAATTTTATTGAAAAACAAAAGGATATTTTTATTAAAGGGAAAAATAAATTAATAATGAAAACAAAAGATTTAAAAAATTTCAATAATTTTTTAAAAGAAATGGAAGAAATATTAATTTATTAAGGTAATTTCTGACTGAAAACAAGTTTATTATCAGCCCATTTATATGTAACAATACTTATTTTTGTCAGGCCGAATTTTATTAAAAGATTTTTAGTATTTATTTCCATATAATCAGGAATTAAAAGATAAAAAGAACCAAATGCTTCAAAAAACTGTTTCCATTGTAAGGTTTCGGCTTCATTTATGGTATCTTCTGTTTCTATCTCAAAGATGATAACGCTTTTTGAACGAGATTTTACTATTACATCAGGAAATAATCCTTTTACATTTGTGTTTTTTGTATCTCCCGGATTAATAAAAACTTCATCAGCATTTTTTTTATTTAGGTATACCGCTTTTAAAGTTTCAATTAAGGTGTCATGGAGTCTTTGATTTTGCGGGGTTCTGGAAGACATTGCCATATATAAAACCTCCCAAAAATTTATTCTTCATACCATATTATATATTCTGGAATAAATTTGCAAGTTAAAAATTCACTATTAGGTAAAATTCGTATAGTATAATTAATTTTTCCAGAAGAAGAAGGAGAAATAATTCCTTCATAAATAAAATTGTTTTCTTTATTTCTTTTATATTCGGCTTTTACAGTTTGAATGTCTTCCAGAGTGTCGCCTCTGTCGTATCCATAATATATTTCAACAAGTATTTCGTTATTTGATAACCCACCAGAAAATATTTCAGCTGTAATTTTTAAATTTTCACCTGGTTTAATATTATTATAATGTTCCGCAGAGACATTTAATATTTTTATATTCTTCCATTTATCAGATATTTTTTCTTTATATTTAGTAATTTGTTTCGCTTTTTCAAAGGAATTTCCTGTAAGATTAGCATAATTTTTGCCGGCAACTTTATAAAATTTTTCGGTATATTCCATAACCATCCTGTTGGTATTAAAAATAGGACATAAAGTCATCATGGATGTTTTCATTCTTTTTATCCAGTCATGTGGGAGATTATCTTTGCCGAGTTTATAGTAAAGCGGGATTATTTCATTTTCTAAAAGTTCATAAAGAGCATTTGCTTCAACTTTATTCTGGTATTCCGGGTTATCATACTCTTCCCCTTTTCCTATATCCCATCCACAATCATTATTTGGTTTTTCTGCCCACCAGCCATCAACAGTTGAAAGATTAAGCCCGCCATTAAAAGTAACTTTCATACCTGATGTGCCGCTTGCTTCCATGGGTCTTCTGGGGGTATTTAACCAGACATCAACGCCCTGGACAAGGTAATGAGTGGTATTCAAATTGTAATTTTCTATAAAAACAATATGGTTTTTTAATATTTCATCTTCTGAATAATGAAATAACATTTTTATAAATTGTTTGCCTTCGTCGTCTTGGGGGTGTGCTTTTCCAGCAAAAATAATTTGAACAGGCATTTGTCTATTTGTGAGTATTTTCTTTAATCGTTCAATATCTGAAAATAAAAGTAAAGCACGTTTATAAGTTGCAAATCTTCTTGCAAATCCTATTGTTAAAATTTCTGGAGATAAGATTTCATTTGCTGAATCAATTTTTTCTTTTGAAGCACCTTTTTCTTTTAATTGTTTTTTTAATCTGCGGCGGACAAAAGCAACCAAACGTTCCTTTCTCCTTTCATGTGTTCGCCATAACTCAATATCGGGGATTTCTTCAATTTTTTTCCACACTTCATTATCTTCCGGGGAGTCAACCCACCTGGTTCCTAAATATCTGAAAAATAATTCTGCCATTTCCCTTGAAACCCAGGAATTTGCATGAATTCCATTTGTTATATGTGTGATAGGAATTTCATCTAAAGTAAGATTGGGCCAGATGCCCTGCCACATTTTTCTACTGACAAAACCATGCAGTTTACTAACCCCATTGCAAAAATTTGTTAATTTAAGTGCAAGAACAGTCATACAGAACCATTCGTTTGTGTCGTCAGGATTTATTTTTCCAAGTTTTAGAAAATTATTAAAAGATATTTTTAAATTTGATTCAACATATTCTTTTAAATATTTTGCCATTAAATCAGAAGGAAATCTGTCATTTCCTGCTGGAACTGGAGTATGGGTGGTAAAAATTGACGAAGCAGAAACCATTTCTTTTGCTTCAGAAAAAGTTAAATTGTTTTTTTTCATAAGTAAATGTATTTTTTCAAGAGTCAAAAAAGCAGAATGACCTTCGTTCATATGTGTTACAGTGGGATTTAGACCAATCGCATCAAGAGCCATCATCCCGCCTATCCCTAAAAGAATTTCCTGCTTTATTCTCATTTCTAAGTCGCCGCCATATAATTTGGCTGTTATTTCTCTATCAAAAGGAGAATTTTCAGGGATGTTGGTATCAAGCAGATAAAGATTTATTCTACCAACAAGAATTTTCCAGATTTGAAATTTTACAGTTGCGTGGGGATATTTGATTTCAAGAATAAGTGGCTGATTATTTTTTGTTTTTACTATTTGCGCTGGAGAGACGTGGTAATTATAAGTTAAATATTTTTCCTGCTGCCAGCCGTCATTTGTTAAGTATTGTTGAAAATAACCCTGGGAATATAAAAGTCCTATAGCAACTAATGGAATTCCCAGATCAGAAGCGGATTTTAAATGGTCTCCTGCAAGAACACCAAGACCGCCTGAATAAATAGGCAGGCACTCTGCAATTCCATATTCTGCACTAAAATAAGCAACAAGAAAATTGTCAGGTAAATTATTTTTAACTTTCTCATACCATGTAGGTCTTTTTAAATACTGATTTAATTTTCTCAGTATATTATCAACTCTAAACAGAAATCCTTCATCCGATGCAAGGGTATTAAGGCGTTCCTGTGGAACTTCATATAATAATTTTACAGGATTATGCGAAGTTGCAGACCATAAATCAGGCTCAATATCTCTAAAAAGAGCAAACGCTTCAGAATCCCAGACAAGCCATAAATTATGTGCTATATCAAGCAATGGTTTTAATTTTTCTGGCAAATTTGGTATAACTGTTAATTCTCTAAACTTCATAAAAGCCTCCTTAAAAATTTATAAAATAATAATAGCATATAATATAATAAAATAAAATAAAATTTTTTGGGGTAAGGTTAGTTTTTTAAATTATTAACAAACATGAGATTTTTATGTTTTTTAAAATTACAACGAAATATTGTAATAGTTCAGTCAACATGAGTGAACCTTGAAAAGTGTGGCTACCAGTAAGTAAATACATGCCACTGTCATTCTCAGGAAGCCGAAAGAAAAGTTAAGAAAGAAAAATAAAGGGTGGACGAGGCTGACGAAGCAATCTGGCAGTTTAAAA
>DYJU01000012.1 GCA_020722985.1 Candidatus Methylomirabilis sp. | reverse complement strand
GATAAAGGGAGAAGTGAAGAATGTTGGGAAACAAATGGTTTTCAATTTCACATGACGGCACATACGGATACTACTAAAAAAAATGGGGAACTACAAAAATTTTTATATTTGAAATTTAATTTTTCATTTAATATAATATTAATAATAATTTAAATAAAATGGAGGAAAAATTGAAAAAAGTAGTTTTGACTTTTATAATTTACTTTATATTCTTTTCTTGTGCAACAATTACCACGACACGTTATGACCCTGTCATTATGCCTGATTTTATGGAATTACAATTTGGATTATCAACAAAAATACAGGTGGAAAAACAATATAAAATATATAATGATGATGTAGTGCAAAATTATATAAATAGCCTTGGACAAAAGATTGCTATTCATTCAGAAAGACCAAATTTAAATTATGAATTTTATGTTGTAGATTCAAAAGAAATAAATGCATTTGCTGTTCCTGGCGGATTTATTTATGTTACGACTGGTATTATAAAAGAATTAGATAATGAAGCGCAACTTGCTGCAGTTATCGGTCATGAAATAGGGCATATAGCAAAAAAGCATAGCGTAAAATTTTTACAGAGAGCAATTATAGCAAATTATGGTATTGAATTTTTAACAAATTTAATGGGTATTAAAAGTAAAAATAGAAAAAGTGAAATAACAAAAATAATTTCAACGATAGGTATTAATTTTTTATTTCTTAAAAACTCCAGAGAAAATGAGTATGAAGCAGATGAACAAGGTGCATATTTAATTTCTAAATTGGGGTATGATCCTGGGGCTATGATAGGAGTTCAGGAACATCTTATGAAATTAAGAAAAAGTAAACCAAACGCCTTAGAGGAATTTTTATCAACCCATCCCATATCAGAAAATAGAATAGAGCATATAAAAGAATATATTAAAATTACAAATATAAAAGGGGATAACTTAAATTCAGATAACTTTATTAAAATTAAAGGAAGGATAAAATGAAAAATAAAATAATTGCTATATCTATCGCAATACTTTTATTATTGTTAATATTACTGATTCCAAAGAAAAAAATAAAAAAAGAGTCGATTATAATAGAACCAACTCAAATTATTACAGAAACCATAAGTGTAACGCCAACTATAATTGAAACTATAAAAAAAACTGGAAAATATGAATCAAAAATTTTAAAGACCCAGGATGGCGGCATGGTTTTTCAGATATTAAAAGAAGGTAAAGAAATTTTTAAAAAAGAAGTAAAGGACAAATTTAGTTTTATTGCAAACTTAGATGGTAAAAATAAAAATTTACCAGAATTCGGACAGGATATAAATGGCGATGGAAAAAAAGATTTTGTCTTACAATTAAAATCTGAAAAAAATAGTTGTTCTAATATTTTTGCGATTTATTCAATGGAAGATAATTTTAAACAACTTGCAGAATTAAAGGGACTTGCCGACGATATTAAATTTCAGGATTTAGATGGAGATTCAATACCGGAACTTATTGCAAATGATTGTACATTTTTAAACTGGTGGGGATCTTTTGGAGAAAATTTTGCACCACAAGTAATTTTAAAATTAAAATATGGCGAATATAAATTGGCGGAAAATTTGATGCGAAAAAGTCCGCCATCTGACAATGAAATAAATAAAATAATAAAAGATAATAAAAATAGTTTTATAACTTATATCTGGAAATATATGCTTGATTTAATTTATACAGGTAATGGTGAACTCGCATGGTCATTTTATGAACGTGTTGAATGGAATTCTGAATGGGAAGAAGGCATCCTTGAAAACAAAGAAGGTAAAAAGATATCTGATAAATATGAATTTTTAGAAGCATTTAAAGAACATTTAACAACAAGCCCTTACTGGGAAGATTTGAAAAAGTTAAACGGATGGGAAATGTTAGAGATTGAAATGTAATACTTTTTATTGTATAAAATATTCTTAATGATAAAATAAAAAATATAAGGAGATATAGAAATTGAAAAAATTCAAATTTCGTTTTGATACAGTATTAAGAGTAAAAGAAAAAAAGGAAGAACAATTAAAAAGAGAATTCATGCAACTTATTGCATTAAAAATCCAGCAGGAAAATTTATTAAAAGAAATTGAAAAAGAAAAGAAAAAAATAATAAAAGAAAAATTTGATGAAAAACAGACAGGAACCGACATTCAAACACTCATATATTATGAAGAATACTGCAATTTTTTACGCAAAGAAATAAATTTAACAGAAAAAAAGATTAAAGAATTACAGGAAAAAGCCGATATAAAAAGAGAAGAATTAATAGAAGCATCAAAACAAAAAAAGATATTTGAAAGATTAAAACAAAGCGATTTTCAAAAATTTAAAGCCCTTGTTTTAAAAAATGAGCAACAGATTTTAGATGAAGCCGCAGTAAATAAGTATAATAGGGGCGAACAAAAAAGTTATTAGTTTTAATTTTTGGTTTTATATTGCGAAACTAGTAAAGTTATTAGTATCCTTAAAAGTTCTTTAAAATAAGTGAAATAAAAGAATTACACCATATAATGAATTTTTTATGTATTTATAAAAAAATTTTTTAAAAAAAATACTTGACAAATTAATAATTGATAAGTATAATTTATATAAAAATTGAGAAGTAACCGAAAAGGCCCGGACCGCAAGGGGGGCCTTCGGAAAATTCAGGAGGAAATTGTGGTCAATTTGAATGTGAATATAAATTCAGATTACGCACAAATTCTATCTTTAGCAGCAACAAATACTAAATTGGTTGATAATAATAATTCTATTCAACTAAATGGTTCTTCTGATTTCCAACAATTAATAACAGAATTATTAAATAAAAATTTTTCAGAGGAAAAAATAAAAATTATAGAAAATATTTTAAATAATGAAAAATTATATAATTCACTTAATCAGGCAGTGGCATTTTTTGTAATAACAGGAGAAATTAAAAATATTCCTTTTATTTCTGATATTGAATTAGAAAATAATAATGTAATTAATGAAATATCTTTTTCAAGTAATTTAAATCCACAGGAGAAAGATTTATTAATAAAAGCACTAAAAATCAGTGCAATTGAAATTTCTACTGCATCAAATGATATAGAGGATTCAATTCCAAGTTTACAAGACATTCAGCAATTAAATATTGAAAAATCCAATCCACAACTAAAAACAAATAATTTTACAGTTCAGAATAATTATTCTATAAATAAAGATGAAATAAATATTTTAAATAAAATTTCCTCATCTACTCCTTTCACAATTAATACAAATTTAGTTGAAACTGGTAAAGAAAATGCTGTTATTAAAAATACTGTTTTACAGAATATTCCAGTAATAACAAAATCACAAACCATTGACAATGGAAATATTGGCATAAGAGAAATAAATCAAAACAATTCCATTGCAGTTTTAGATACAAAAGATAGTGTAATTAATTCTCAAAAAATTGTTTTAAATCAATCTTTATTAGATAATAATATACCAAATAATTCCCAATTAGATAATGTTAAAATAAATATTTCAAAGGAAATAAATGCAGATAACATAAATTTAAAATCTACTCAAAATATGACAGTAATAACGGATGCTGCAAGAAAAATTTTAGATAACATTAAAAATACTATATCTGACATAAAAATTTTTATAGATACTATAAAAAATGGCAAGAATATCACTTATAAGAATAACCTTGATGTTGTTATTGATAATTTGAATATTAAAATTGACAATATTATCAATTTAATCAATAAAATAAGGTTAGGTTTGGCGGATGATATAAATATAAATCAAAATATTAAAGAAAATGCGGAAATTATAATAAGAGAAATAATAAGTATATTACCCGCTATTCAGAATATTATATATAATTATAATAATAAGGAAAGTGCGCAGAATAATTTTGTAGCAATTATAAATAATAAAATAGAGACTGAAAGTTTGCCAGCAGTAAACACAAATTTGCACCAGATAATTAATTCTGGTTTTGAAAATGAAAATAATAGCCGTTCATATCAAAGTGGAACCTTATTTAATGAATTAAAAAATTCTGTTTTAAAGATTTTTAAATTATTAAAAGAATTAAATGGCGAAATGCAAATTTATAGGAAGATTGAATATGTATATCAACCAAATACAACCAGAACATCAACAATAACACCGGATGGAGTTTTGCTTATTAATCTTTCACCGATAGACAAAACTGATGGTAAGTTGCAAATCTTACAGCCAATAATAAGCACAGTAAATACATCTAAAATTTCTAATAATAATGAAATAAGCAAATTAACAATAGTTCAAACGTCAGTAAATAATAATAATATTAATCAAGCGGATTTGAATAATAATAAGGTAGAATACAATATTATCCAGCAGAATCTGGCGGCAGGATTTAATAAACAAATTAATATTAAATCTGAATTAAACAATTTATCTTTAAAACAGGATATGATATATAAAAATAAAGACGAAATTTCTTTTATAATGAATAATATTTCAGATTTTATTAAAAATAAAAATTATATTGCTGATAAATCGGATAAGATTAACTTTTTCAAAGACATTATTGAAACAGGGTTTAAAATAAAACAGGACATAGTTATTAGGCAGATAGTTGAAAAAATTCCTGAAAATTTATCAATTAATAAAAAAATTGAAATAAAAATTCATTTGAAACCAGAAAATTTAGGTCCTGTATTAATAAAAATAGAAAATAAAGGCAAAGAAATATCAGCAAATATACAGGTTTTAAGTAATGAGGTTAAAGATATATTAAAGGCAAACATTGTAGAATTAAAAAATTATTTAAATAATTCAGGTTTTGACGTTAAAGATTTTCAAATATTAATGATGAATCAGAATATCGGTAATAATCTTTCAGATGCCTCAAAGAATATATATAAAGAATGGGAAGGAGCAGCGGTTATTAATAATAATATTCAAGAAACTGTTGATTCAACCGATATATATAATGAAAGCTTCAGTTACCTTAATTATTTAGCTTAAAAAGAAAGGAGGTGAATAAAATGGTTTCTTCTATAAGTGGTGCGGGAAGCGGGAGTGATTTGAATAATTTGTTTACTTCTTACATTGATAATCCGGATAGCGCTCTCGGAAAAACAGATTTTTTACAGCTGCTTGTTACAAAGTTAAAATACCAGGATCCTTTAAAGCCATTGACTGATGAGAGTTTTATTGCTGATTTAGCACAATTTTCATCCCTGGAACAGATGCAGAATTTGAATACTGCATTTACACAACAGGCGTCAACGATGGAAGATTTAAATACAAATTTGATTTCTCTAATCCTGATGCAGAATACAACACAGGCAGCGAGTTTAATCGGGAAAACAGTAAAATTAGAAGTCCCGGTGGGCGATGGAACGTATAATTATGTAACAGGTGTAGTCAGTATTGTAAGGTTTGTAGATGGACAGCCAAAGATAGTAGTTGATGGTAATGAATATGCGTTGAGTTACGTAAAAGAAATTCAAGCATAAAAGGTGGTGGTTTAAGTGGTTAACAATATAAATGGACAGATTCAAAAGTTATCACAGATTGAACAAGCGCAAAAGATAAAACAGAATATTGCAAAGAATACCAATGTAACCGCGCCATCTTTTAGGCAATTTTTAGAACAAAAGGTATCTGAAGCAAAGGAAGAAATAAGATTTTCTTCTCATGCAGAAAAAAGGTTAAACTCAAGAAACATTCAGATGACGCCTGAGATTATGAATCGCCTGCAAAATGCTGTAGCAAAGGCAAAAGAAAAAGGAGCTCAGGAAACTTTGATGATCTTTGAGAATTTTTCTCTGATTGTCAGCGTTAAAAATAATACAGTAATAACTGCAATTGATAATCAGGGAATGAAAGAGAATGTTTTTACGAATATTGACAGTGCGGTTTTTGCATAATTTTTTAAAATGGAAAGCGTAAGACGTAAATTGTAAATACATTTGAGGCCGGACTTCTTTTAAAAAGAAGAGGCCTCCGGAAAACACCGAATGTGTTTTCTAAAAGTTAAAAAAATTTAATTGAGGAGGCGACTTATCATGATGGGGTCACTTTTTTCATCTATTTCAGGTTTGAGAATGCATTCAACCTGGATGAACGTAATTGGTAACAATATTTCAAATGTTAACACAGTTGGTTATAAGTATCAGAGAATTACATTTAAGGAACAGATTACACAGAGTATGGGAGCAGCATCAGGTGCTGATATGGCTGCAAATATTGGTGGTAAAAATCCAATGCAGATGGGTTTAGGTGGTGCTTTGGGGTCAATAGATACTATAATGACGCAGGGAGCTATAACCACAACAGGTAATTCGCTTGATATTGCTATTCAGGGCGAAGGTTTCTTTACAGTAAAACAGGGAGCAACCACATATTATTCAAGAGCTGGAAATTTTTTGCAGGATAACAAAGGTAATGTAGTTAATTCTTCTGGTATGATTTTACAGGGCTGGATGGGGATGCTTGAAAGAACAATCAGTGATATTCCTGGTGTTATTGAAAATCCTGAAACTCAGATCAGAGAAGCAACATATACAATTGATACTTCTGATGTCTCAATGATTGGTAACATCAACATACCCAGAGATTTAAGAATGGCAGCACAGATGACAAGTTATATAAAATTTGCGGGGAATTTAGATTCAAATACACCAGTGAATACTTATGCTGCTGCAACCCCTGTTCCTGTAGGAACGGCCACAGTGCTTCCATCTAACTATTCACCATCTGGTTTTCCATCAGTAACAGGTGGTAACGCAGTTTCGCAGGGAACGCCATGGGCTGATCCTGCCACTCCTTCTCCTGGTCCTACAAATGGAGTAAGGGATGCCTTAAATAATACTTGCTTTTTCTTTCATGTGGATCCTACAAATCCTAATAGCGCAAAAGTAACACCAGACCATACTGCAACAATGACAGTATATGATGCACTTGGAAACCCGAGAAATATTACACTCTGGTTTTTCCAGCATGGAGTAGACTATACCGGGACAGGAGCAAATGTCCGTCCTGTATGGGATTGGTATGCTTTTGATACCACTTATGTCCAGGGAAATTCTATTTATACTGGTGAACCGGATTATTTTAACTGCATAGGTGGGACAAATATTTCTATGGATTTGGCTGATACTGGCGTTGTTGCAAAAGCTGCAAATGAAAATCAGGAAGTATGGTCAGCGATATGGTTTAATCAGGATGGTTCTCTTGCGAGCAATGGTTCATACTGGGGAGCAGGAGCAGGACCTATTGATGGTTATGCAATGACAAGTGCGTCAATGACAGGAAGTGATGGAGTTATTCATTATGGACCTCAGCTTTTCTTCCGGCAGTTGCCAAATGCTCAGGGTCTTTCTCCTGATGGTGCTGCTACTCCATGGTCAATAGTTCTTGATTTTGGAACTCCAAATTCATGGGATTTTACAAATGCTAATAACCCTGTAGGTTCAGCTGATGGCGTATTAAGAGTAAATGATAATAATAATACACCTATCAATTCGGCATTGCCAGGGTTAAGAGATGGAGTAACAGGTGATGTTACTGGTAGTTTCCAGATAATTGGTGGAGTTCAAACCTATGTCCCGAATTCAACTGCTTATGGAAAAGAACAGGATGGATACAGGTCAGGTGATTTGATTGGTATTTCTGTTGACTCTGTTGGCGGTATAGTGGGACAGTTTACAAATGAAAAATCAATAACAATTGCAAAAGTAGCATTAGCAACATTCCTTAACCCGCAGGGACTTGCAAAGTCAGGAGATTCTTTATATTCAATTACATCTAACTCAGGGACAGCAAGAATGAATGTTGCAGGTCAGGGTGGTTCAGGAACAACAATTGGAGGTGCTTTAGAAGCATCAAATGTTGACCTTGCTTCTGAATTAACAAACATGATACTTGCCCAGAGAGGTTTTGAATCTAATGCTCGTATCATCACAACGTCTGCAGATATGTTAGATACACTTGTTAATGTTGGAAGGTAATAAGATAGATAATCAATAAATTTAAAGAAGGGACTGAAAATTTTCGGTCCCTTCTTTTTTTGTAATAATTCAGATGCCAGAAGTAAGTTATAAAAGTTCATATATTAGTATAAGACTTTGGAAAGTTTTATTGCGAGGAAGCCGAAAAAAATATAAATAATATGAGGATTAACTAAGCAATCTCGCAGTTGAAAGTTGGAAGCAGACAAGGCGAAAAAGCAACAGATAATAAAAACAAGATTGCTTTATCAGGCAGGAATTAACTTGATTACAGAAAGCAGAAGTTATCATTAGTCTAATTTTGCAATGACAAAATAAAAAAATTGTAATAGATCATCAACCAGAAGCAAACTTGTAGAAGTGGAGATACTGGCAGGGCAACACGTGACGATGTCATTCTTAGGAAACCGAAAGATGCGTATAGTAAGAAAAATAGGGCGTATGAGCATGACGAAGCAAATTTGCAGTTTAAAAACGAAAGAAGACAAGAGAAAAAGGTAATCGGTAATAAAAGCAAAATTTTTTTGTAAGGCTCATTGAACGGTGAAATAAAAAATAGAAGGAATTATTCGCCTGACTTTAAAATGACGGAACAAAAAATTTATTTATTGATAAATTTTGTTTTACTGGTGGCTAAACTATTACGAAAAATTTATATATGGATTAATTTTGTTCCACTGTTAGCCAGACTATTACAAGAAATTTTTATTTTACAGGTGGTTATTAAACTATTACTTTTAAAAAATTAAAACATAAATTTAGATTGTGAAACAAAAAAAACTTATTTTTTTATTGACATAAAATAATAAAAATTGTAAAATTATTTAAAATTTAAAAGGTGGAAAAATGATTTTTGTAACACGAATAGATGGAAAAAAAATAGTTGTAAATGCCGAATTAATAGAAATAATTGAAGAGACACCCGAAACAATGATTACAACAATAACAGGAAAAAAAATAGTTGTAAAAGAAAAAATTAACGAGGTAGTTGAAAAAGTGAAAATATATAAAAAAGATATAAATAAACCATTAGTTTTGAAAAACGAAAATTTTAATCAGGGGGTGACCCAGTGACTATTGATTTATCTACAATTTTAGGACTTGTTGTTGGATGGGGTTCACTTTTCATAGCCCTATTAATTGAAGGTGGTGGAGAATTCCATAGAGTTATTATGTTTTTGCAATTATCTGCATTTTTTATTGTTTTTGGAGGAACCTTAGGTGCAACAATTATCAGTTATCCTTGGTCAACCATAGCAAATATCTGGGCTGTTACAAAGCAGGCATTTTTACAAAGACAGATGGATCCGAATCAGGTTATAACAACCCTGGTTGGTTTTGCGACAAAAGCAAGAAGAGAAGGATTACTTGGTTTAGAAGATGAAATTGCTAATGTTGATGATAATTTTTTAAAAAAAGGAATACAGTTAGTTGTTGATGGAACAGATATTGAACTTGTAAAAAGCATTTTAGAAACAGACCTTGCTTTTTTAGAGACAAGGCATAAATTAGGAGAAGGTATTTATAATACAATGGGTGGTTTTGCACCAACACTTGGTATTATAGGAACAGTTATGGGGCTTGTTAATGCTCTTGCTCAGATAGAAAGTGCTTCAAAAACAGCACATGCAATATCAGTTGCTTTTATAGCAACATTTTACGGAATTTCATTTGCTAACCTTATTTTTTTACCTATAGCATTTAAATTAAAAGCAAAAACAGCCCAGGAAGTTTTATTAAGAGAAGTTATGATAGAAGGTATTCTTTCAATTTCAGCAGGTGATAATCCAAGAATCGTAGAAGAAAAATTAAAAGCATTCTTATCGCCAAAAGAACAGATTGCAAAAGAAGCAGCAGAAGAAAATGTAGGTGGTGGTGCTAAAACTGCTACAGGTGGAACGGAGAAATAAGAAAATGAGCAAGAAACGTAAAGAATTTGGTATAGGTGAAGGAGCAGAATTAGAATCTGCTGGGATGATGAGATGGCTTTTAACCTATGCAGATATGTTGACACTTTTATTTGCATTATTTGTTATTTTATATTCTATATCACAGGTTGATCAGGAAAAATTAATGGCTCTTGCGATGGCACTCGGTAATGCTTTTGGATTAGCAGGCCAAACCTCGGTTATACAGTCAGCTGCAACAACAGATATGAAACCAATTGTAATGGAACAATCTCAGGTAGTTTTAACAACAATAAGACAAAAAGTTCAAAAATGGATAGAACAAAGAAGGTTAGAACGAGAAGTTAAAGTAAGATTTGATCAACGAGGACTGGTAATTAGTTTGATGACTGATAAAGTTTTATTTGAACCCGGCAGCGCCGAACTATTACCAGCAATTAAAAGGATTTTATCTGAAATTTCTGATATTTTAAGAGAGACCACAAATCCTATAGTTGTTGAAGGGCATACAGATGATACACCAATTAAAAGTCCAAAAATTAAAAGAAAATATAAAGATAATTGGGAATTATCAACAGCAAGAGCGGTAAATGTAGTAAAATATTTAATTGAGAGCAAAAATATATCACCTGATAGATTATCAGCAGCGGGTTATGCAGAATATAAGCCACTTGTGCCAAACAGAGATGATATTCAGAGAGCAAAGAATAGAAGGATTGATATAGTCCTTTTAAAATCAGATCTTATCAATGATAAAGAAAAAGAAGCAAAAGAAATACCTTTACCATCAGATTTAAAGATAAAAAAACAAATAGAAAAAGAAAATTTAGAAATAATAACATATTAAATAATAAAATTTTATTTAGGAGGTAATTTATGGCAGCAGAAGATAGAAAAATTTTGCAGGCATTAATAATTTTAACCAGTGCTATACTTATTTTGAGTTTAATTTCAGCAGGTGCAACATTTTTTGTTATTATGTCAAAAACTACTCCAGCAACAAAAAAGGTAATAGTTGAAAAGCCAGAATTAGGGCCTATAATAACTGTTGGAGAATTTATAGTAAATTTAGCAGATCCTACAGAATCACATTATTTAAGGGCAAATGTTGTTTTAGAACTTGCTTTTGGAAGTAGTTTAAAACTTGCGGAAGAGGTTGATAAAAGAATGCCACAGATTAAAGATATAATAATATCATCTTTGAGTAATAAAACTTCTATTCAACTTAATGATTCAGAAAACAGGGAAGCATTAAAACAGGAATTAAAAGATAAGATTAATGCTGTTTTGAATAGAGGACAACTGGCAAAAGTTTATTTTACATCATTTGCAATTCAATAATAAGAGGAGCCATAAATGGCAGATGAAATTTTATCAGCAGGAGAATTAGACGCTTTATTATCAGGCATTGAGGGTTCTGTTTCAAAAAAAGATTCAGAAGTAAAAGAAACAGAAGAAACTGAACAAAAATTAGCATCTTATCCTGTTCAGAAAAAGGGCAAGATAAAACAGTATGATTTTAGACGTCCTGATAAATTTTCAAAAGACCAGATCAGAACTATAGAAATGATGCATGAGGCATTTGCGCGACATTTTGGTGCTGATCTTTCTGCCTATATAAGAACTATTGTAGAAGTATCTGTTACTTCTGTAAGACAGATGACATTCAGTGAATATGTAGAAAAAATTCCAACGCCTACAAGTATAGCAGTTTTTTCACTTGAACCCTTAAAAGGTATGGCAGTTTTTGAAATTAATCCAAGTATTATTTTCCCGATTATAGATAGAGTATTAGGCGGTAAAGGAACTGCCATAAGTAAACCAAGAGAATTGACAGACCTTGAACAATCAATAGTAAGTAAAATAATAGAAAAAGCATTTGTAAATTTAAAAGATGCATGGCATAGAATAGTAGAGTTTGAACCAGAAATAAAAGCAAGAGAAACCAATCCTCAATTTATTCAAATAGTTGCCCCCAATGAAATGTGTTTAAATTTAAATTTTGAAATAAAGATAAAAGAGCATGTTGGTGCAATGTCTATGAGTATTCCATATATGGTTATAGAGCCAGTGTTATTCAAATTAAGTGCTAAACAATGGTTTACTTTGACAAAAGAAGAACTTTCAGTTGAAGCAAGAGAAATATTAGATGAAAAAGTAAAAAACACATGGATTCCCATTTCGGTAAATATTGGATCAGCAAAAGTTAAAATTAAAGATATAATTAACTTAAAACCGGGTGACATAATAAAATTAGAAACTAATAAAAAGGATGATGTTCTTGTTCTCGCTGAAAATAAGCCACTATTTTATGCAAAGATAGGTGTTAAAGGAAAGAAAAAAGCTGTTAAAATAGTAAAAATTATAAGCAAATCTGATCCGTCTTATGAAATGAAATTTTCTATTCAAATATAATATATAAAAATTTCAGGAGGTGCTAAATTGGCTTTATCAGGAAATCAAAAAGAAAATGTGGTAAAGATATTAACAAATGCAATATCTAATGGTGAAAGAATGCTTTCAGAACTTTTGGGAAAGCCCACTGCAATCTCTATTTTACAGGTTGATAGTATAGACTCATCAGAGTTGTCTGGCTTGTTTCCTAGTAGAAATCTTGTATCTCAATTGGAATTAGGTAATTTAGGGAATGCTGTTTTAATTGTGTCTGAAAGTCAGGGTGCAATAATGGCTGATCTTATGATAGGTCAGGATGGTTCAAATCCGCCAGCAAAGTTAGAAGATTTGCATTTAAGTGCCGTGACAGAACTTATGAATCAAACAGCAGATGCTATGATAAGTTCTATAGCCTCTCAAATTTCCCAGCCGATAGTTGCAAATCCTACAGAAGTAACAATTGTTGATTTAAATGCAAGTGTTATACCAGGAATTAGCGATGAAGTAATAATTGTTGATGGTGAATTTAAAATAGGTGATTTTAATGCGGGCAAAATTGGACTGATTTTAAAGGGACAACTACAGGAAGAATTAAAATCTGGTCCAAAAGATGAATCTTCAAAAGATGGTTTTGTATCTGATGTGACTGCAGGAGCACAGATGAAAACAGCAGGACCAACCTCAGCGCAAAAGATAATTACCAGTGAAATGCAGGAAGAAAAAAGCGGAACTGTATATGATCAAAGTTTAGATATTGTTCTTGATGTTCCTCTGCAGGTAACAGTAGAACTTGGTAGGACAAATAAATTAGTAAAAGATGTTCTTGCTTTATCTCCTGGATCAGTTATTGAATTGGATAAATTAGCAGGTGAGCCGGTTGATATCCTTGTAAATCAAAAATATATAGCAAAAGGAGAAGTTGTTGTAATTGATGAAAATTTTGGCATAAGAATTACTGATATAATTAAACCAGCAGATAGAATACCAAAGTTATAAAAATGAAGATTAAATTATCAAGTATTTTTCTTTTAATTTTTTTTTCTTTTTTTTTTCAGTAGTTTTTTAATTGCCGATACTAAAAAAGAAGTATCTTCTAAAACGCAAGTTGAAGAAAAAGAAAATTCCGGATATTTAGAGCATGAAATAAATAGTATTAAAAATCCCCAGCCAATTAAATCTCATGGAATTCTTGGCACTATAGTTAATTTTTTATTATCATTATTGTTTGTAATTGGTTTAATTTATATTATGATGCTTGCCCTTAAATTTTTTTATATTAAAACATCAATACCGTTAACCCGACAGGGAGCTATTAAAATTTTAGCAAAAGAATATATTGAGTCCAAAAAGTCATTGTATATTGTTGAATTTGGAGAAAAAATATTACTTTTAGGAGTTACAGAAGACAATATTAGTAAAATTACTGAGGTGACAGAACCTGAAATCGTTAATAGAATAAAAGAAAATGTAGATGAATTTATTCGGAAAGAAAAATTAAAAAATGAAACAAAATTTTCTGAAGAACTTAAAAAGAATTATATCAATCAAACAAAGAGTTTAGTAAATAAAGGTAACGAACTTGTAAAGAAAATAAAGGATAAATTTTCAAAGGGTAATGAAAAATGAAAAAAAAATTTATTATTTTTGGATCTGTAACAATTTTATTTGTTTTATTTACTTGTAATATTTTTGGTGCGCCGGTTACAATCCCAAAAGTTGGGATTGAAATAACCCCTGCAAAAAATCCACAAGATGTAGCTGCAACCATACAGATTCTTTTAATATTAACCATTATTACTCTTGCGCCTGCAATTTTATTACTTATGACATCTTTTACCAGAATAATAATTGTTTTATCTTTTTTAAGGCAGGCATTAGGCAGCCAGCAGATACCGCCAAATCAGATTATAATTGGTTTATCTCTTTTTATGACTTTTTTTATAATGCAACCTGTAGGAACAGAGATATATGAAAAAGCATGGAAACCTTATGTTGATAACAAAATAAAACTTGACCAGGCGCTTTCAGAAGCAGTTAAACCAGTAAGAAAATTTATGTTTAAACAAACCAGAGAAAAAGACCTTGCATTGTTTATTTATTTATCAAAAACCCCAAGACCAAAAAATCAGGATGAAGTTCCAACCTTAGTTTTAATACCTGCATTTATAATAAGTGAATTAAAAACTGCATTTACTGTAGGATTTTTAATTTATATTCCTTTTTTAATAATTGATATGATAGTCGCGAGTACATTGATGTCAATGGGCATGCTTATGTTACCGCCGGTTATGATTTCTTTGCCTTTTAAAATACTTTTATTTATTCTTGTTGATGGCTGGCATTTAATTGCCCGTGCACTATCAATAAGTTTTTAAATTTTAAGGAGGAAAAATGAGTATTGAATTTGTAACTTCTATAGGTAGAGAAGCACTTTTTTTAGTTTTACTTTTATCATCGCCCCTGTTAGGTTTTACTTTGATAACAGGTCTTATAA
The DNA here is from genome assembly GCA_020722985.1 of Candidatus Methylomirabilis sp. GTDB lineage: Bacteria > Oederibacteriota > PGYV01 > PGYV01 > DYJU01 > DYJU01. The sequence goes on along the minus strand of DYJU01000012.1, from coordinate 25,812 downwards.
TAAGTGTTTTTCAGGCAGTAACTCAGATACAGGAAATGACTCTGACTTTTGTTCCTAAAATAATCGTAACTTTTCTTGCAACGATTATTTTTGGTCCATGGATTTTACGTATACTTTTAAATTTTACTTCTTCATTACTTATAAATCTGCCTGAATACATAAAAATGTAAGTTTTTATGGAGCAATTATGAATTTTGATGTTTTTAATATTGCGCTTTTTACCGCACAAGTTTTTTTAATTGTATTTATAAGGATTTCATCAATTTTTTTAACTGCGCCTATTATAGGGAGCAGAAATTTTCCTTTTATAGGCAAAATAGGGCTTGCTTTTATAATATCATTATTACTTTTTCCTATAATTGATAAAGATATTGTATTGCCGAAAGACATACTTTCTTTCCTTATTGTAATATTAAATCAGGTTATAATTGGCGTTCTGATAGGTTTTACAGCATATGTAATTTTTATTGCAATTCAACTTGCCGGACAGATAATTGACTTGCAGATGGGTTTTGGTATTGTTAATGTTATTGATCCACTTTCAAATATGCAAGTATCAATTATAGGACAATTTCAATTTATTCTTGGCATATTGATTTTTTTGGTAATAAATGGTCACCATTATTTATTTAAAGCATTAACTGATAGTTTTTTTCTTATTCCGCTTACATCAGCAGGCATAACAAATGCAACAGTTGAAAAATTAATTGATATTTTTTATGGAATGTTTGTTATTGCTTTTAAAATAGCAGGACCTGCAACAGTTGCTTTGCTTTTGACAAATGTAACATTAGGATTTATAGCAAGGACAATACCGCAAATAAATGTTTTTATTGTGGGGCTCCCATTGAATATATTGGTCGGAATTGCGGCGGTTTTTTTATCTTTGCCCGTAATTATAAATATGTTAAATTCATTGTTTAACACGATGTGGGATGATATTTATTTTATTATAAAGAGTATGAGAATTTAAGATAAAAGGGTAAACAAAAATGGCAGAACCAGGTAGAACAGAATCGGCAACACCTAAGAAACGCGAAGAAGTAAGAAAAAAAGGTCAGGTTGCAAGAAGTATAGAAATAAATTCAGTTATAAATTTATTAGTTGTATTTATAATTTTAAAAATTTTTGGTAACTATATTCTTGACGGAATAAAAAATATATCTGTTTATTTCTGGAAAAATATTTTTGTTATTGATTTAACTCCTGATACAATAGGACAATTAGTTTTCTTTATTATAATAAAATTTATACTGATTTTATTGCCAATATTTATAATTGTATTTTTAGCGGGAATAATTTCAAATATTTTACAGATTGGTTTTTTTGTTACTTTTGAACCTGTTAAACCCAAATTTGATAATATAAATCCGGCTAAAGGTTTTAAAAGAGTTTTTTCAAGACGTTCACTTATTGAACTTTTTAAGATTTTTTTTAAAATATCAATAATTGCTTATATTTTATATAATGTTATAAAAAAAATTATGCAGGATATTTTTATTACGCCGCTTATGGACATAAATACACTATTTATTTTTACCATATCTTCTGTTTATTCTTTGAGTATGAAGATAATAGTTGCTTTAATTGTGTTTTCAATAATTGATTATATTTATCAAAAATGGGAATTTGAAGATAGCATAAAAATGACAAAACAGGAAATAAAAGATGAATTAAAACAGATGGAAGGGGACCCTTTAATTAAGGCAAGAATAAGAAATATACAGAGAGAAATGGCAAGAAGAAGAATGATATCGGAAATTCCCCATGCAGATGTTGTTATTACAAATCCGCAGCATATAGCCGTTGCATTAAAATATGAAGAAAATGTAGATGCCGCTCCTAAAGTAGTTGCCAAGGGTGTAAATTATATGGCTGAAAGAATAAAACAAATTGCAAGAGAAAATAGTATTATAATAGTTGAAAATCCGCCAGTTGCAAGAGCTCTTTTTAAACTTGAAGTAGGGTGGGAAATCCCGGCTGAACTTTTTCAGGTGGTGGCTGAAATACTTGCGTTTGTTTATCAGGCAAAAGGTAAAATTAAAGAAGGAAATAAACAGCAAAAAATAAAAGATAATGAGCAATTTGCAACATGATTTTTAGTTTAAAATTTAAATTATATATGGTATAATAAATTACTAAATATTAAATGGAGGTTTTTATTTTATGCCAGATGGAGCAGAACAGCAAGTGGGATTTGTTGCAACAATGAGAAGGTCTGTGGATTTTATTATAGTTTTTTCCATTATTGTTATTGTTTTAATGATAGTTATTCCTATCCCCCCAGCTTTTCTTGATTTTTTGCTGACAATAAATATAGCACTTGCTCTTGCTGTATTAATGATAACGATGTATACAAAGGAGCCATTACATTTTTCTACATTTCCGTCTTTGCTTTTAGTTACAACGGTATTTAGATTAGCATTAAATATATCTGCAACTCGCCTGGTTTTAAGCAATGCTTATGCGGGAGAGGTCATAGAAACTTTTGGAAGTTTTGTTGTTGGAACAAAAGATTTAAGCGGACTTATCATTGGGCTTGTTATTTTTACAATAATAATCATTGTCCAGTTTGTTGTAATAACATCAGGCGCACAAAGAGTTGCAGAAGTGGCAGCAAGATTTACACTTGATGCTATGCCAGGCAAACAGATGGCAATAGATGCCGATTTAAATGCGGGGCTTATCACTGATGAAGAAGCTCGTGCAAGGAGGCGCGATATAGAAAAAGAAGCTGATTTTTATGGCGCTATGGATGGTGCTTCAAAATTCGTAAGGGGCGATGCAATTGCTGCCATAGTTATTGTAATTATAAATATTGTTGCTGGTTTTTTTATAGGAATAATTTTTCATGCAATGACAATTTCAGAATCAGCTTTAAGGTATACCATATTAACCATAGGTGAAGGTCTTGTAACTCAGATACCTGCATTATTATTGTCTGTAGGAACTGGTATTATTGTTACCCGCGCAGCATCTGAAACAAATTTAGGACAGGATTTTGCAGGTGAGATGTTATCTCAACCAAGAGCAATAACTTTAGTTGGAGTTATTCTTTTTCTTATGGGTTTCGTTTTTCCGTCCATTTTAGTTAAAATTCCATTTTTTATTCTTGCAATTTTGATGTGGATACTTGCCTATACTTTAAATCTGGCTCAAGCAAGGGAAAAGATAAAAGAATTCACAAGACGTGAAAAAGAAGAACGAACTAAAAAAGAACCTGAAAGCGTATTGCCTTTAATTCATGTTGATACAATGGAAATGGAAATAGGATTTTCATTAATACCTCTTGTTGATCCGAGTCAGGGAGGAGATCTTTTAGATAGAGTTACCATGCTCAGAAAACAAATGGCTATTGATTTTGGGCTTGTTGTTCCGCCGATAAGAATAAGAGATAATATGCAACTTGCTTCAAATGAATATGTTATAAAAATTAAAGGAATAGAGGTTGCAAGGGGTAAAGTTGAGATAGGTTATTATCTTGCTATGAAGCCCGGGGCTTCAGGTGAAGAATTAGAAGGCATACCAACCAAAGATCCTGCTTTTAATCTTCCAGCAAAATGGATAAAAGAAGAAGAAAAAAGAAAAGCCGAGTTAAATGGTTATACTGTTGTTGATGTGCCTTCTGTTATTTCAACACATCTCTCAGAAGTTATCAAAATACATTCTGATGAATTATTAACAAGGCAAACTGTGGCAAAATTGATTGACAATTTGAGATTAACAAATCAGCCCGTTGTGGATGAATTAATTCCAGGTTTACTTTCTGTTGGGGAATTACAAAAAGTTCTGCAGAATCTTTTAAAAGAAAAAGTTTCCATAAGAGATTTAGAAACAATTTTTGAAACGCTTGCTGATAATGCAAAAGTTACTAAAGATACTGAATTATTAACCGAATTTGTAAGGCAGGCAATGGCAAGATACTTTACAAATAAATATGCAAAAGATAGTATTATATACGCAATAACTTTAGATTATAATTTGGAACAAAAGATAGCAGATACAATAAAACAATCTGAGAAGAATTTTTTAGCAGGTTTAGAACCAAAGATAATACAGCAAATATATAATAATATAATATCAGAATATAGAAAAAATATAGGTAAAGAATATGAGCCGATTGTTTTATGTTCGCCACTTATAAGGGGTTATTTCAGAAAAATTATAGAAAAAATTTTACCAAATCTCGCGATATTATCATATAATGAAATTTTACCTAAAATTGAAGTTCGTTCAGTTGGGGTGGTGAAAATTGATTTATGAGAATAAAAAAATTTGAAGGGGAAACATTACAGGAAACTCTGGCTAAAGTAAAAAAAGATTTTGGACCTGAAGCAGTTATATTACATACAAAGAAATATAAAAAAGGGGGATTTTTAGGTTTATTTGGGAAAGAAATTGCAGAAGTTATAGCGGGCATTGATATAAATATAGAAAAAACAAAAGAAAAATATATAACTCCAGAACAACAACCTGCCAGAGTACTTTCAGATTCATTTTTTACAATAACACAAAGCAACAATTTAAATTCATATAAAAAATCGGTAGACATAAGTTTTAAGAATGAATCCCTTACCAGAGAATTAAATGAGGGTAGAGTATTTTCAAATATTAATTTAAGAGCATATAAAGAAAATACAGGGTATCAGAGAAATGGTTTGGCTTTAAAAAATGGTATGGGAAAGATTCATAAATTGCTTGTAGAAAATGGAGTGGAAGAAAGTATAGTATTCAGAACTCTCCAAAATATTAATTCACAGTTAACCGAATCGCAGATTAATAATAAAGAGTATCTGGAACAATATTTATTTGAATATATAGCCAGTTTAGTTCAGGTTTCCGGACCTATTAAGTTAAGTAAAGGTATGACAAAAATTATTGCGTTTATAGGACCTACTGGCGTTGGTAAAACAACAACCCTTGCAAAATTAGCAGCCAAATTTGCTCTTATTGAAAATAAAAATGTAGTTTTAGTAAGCTGTGATACTTATAGAATCGCAGCAGATCTTCAGTTAAAAAAATATGGGGAGATAATGGGAATACCTGTTGAAATAGTAATGACACCAAATGATTTTAAAAAGGTTGTAAATAAATATATAGATAAAGATCTTATATTGTTTGATACAGCAGGTAGAAGCCCAAGGAATAAAAAACATCTGATTGAATTAAAGGAGTTTATTGAATCTTATTCTCCAATAGAAACCCATCTTGTATTAAGCGCTGTAACTAAATATTATGACGCAATAAGTATAATTAATAATTTTGGATTAGTTCCTATTCACAGAATATTATTTACAAAATTAGATGAAACAAAAAATTATGGACTTTTACTTAATTTATCTATATCGTCAGGGGGGATTCCAATATCCTATCTTACAACAGGACAAACAGTTCCTGATGATATTGAGATCGCAGATTCAAAGGTAATTTCGCGTCTGATAATTAAAGGAGATTTTGAAACATGGATCAAGCAGAGAAACTAAGAGAATTAGTAAAAGCTAAAAAGAGTGAAACGGAAATTATTGAAACAAAAGGAGAAGAAATTTATACTTTACCATCAAAAAAAACAGCTAAGATTATTGCTGTTGCTTCCGGCAAAGGTGGGGTTGGAAAGAGTAATTTTACTGTAAATGTTGCAATAGAACTTTCAAGGTTAGGCAATAGAGTTATGATTTTAGATGCTGACCTTGGGCTTGCCAATGTAGATATAATTTTTGGAATAAATCCAAAATATAATCTTTCTCATGTTATAAAGGAAGAAAAGGATATTAAAGATATAATTACAGAAACTGAATATGGAGTAAAAGTAATCGCGAGTGGCTCAGGTGTTAAAGAACTTGTTAATTTAAGTAATCAGCAAAGGCAGCAATTTATTGAAAAACTTATAGAAATTGAAAATATGGTTGATATTTTATTAATTGATACAGGAGCAGGGATAAGTAAAAACACATTAAGTTTTATGTATGCATCTGATTATTCAATTATAATTACTACTCCAGAACCAACTGCACTTATGGATGCTTATGGTTTAATAAAAGTTGTAACTTTAAGTAAGCAAAATGTTCCGATGAAATTGATTGTTAATATGGTTAATTCAAAAGAAGAAGCAAAAGAGATATCGTCAAGAGTTGTTTTATTATCAAGGAGATTTTTAAATACTTTCGTAGAACCTTATGGGCTTATTTATAGAGACAAAAATGTATTAAATAGCGTTATGGCTCAAAAACCCTTTTTAGTATTATATCCAGCAACAAAAGCATCAGAATGTATAAAAGAAATTGCTCAAAAAATTACAAAGCGAATTTCATCTTTAAAAAGCGAAGAAGAAAAATCAGATAATAATAGTTTATTTAAAAGAATTTTTAATTTTTTTAAATAAAATTTAAAAGGATTATTTTTAAAAGTTCTATGAAAGAAAATGAAAGTAATAGTTCGGGCTCCAGGAGTAATCTTAGTAATGGTTCAGCCATCAGAAGTGAACTTGGAAAAGTGTGGCTACCAGTAAGTAAATATATGACACTGTTATTCTTAGGAAGCCGAAAGAGGAGGGCAGAAGGGAAAATATGGGTAACATAGATTGACGAACAATCTTGTAATTGAAAGCTGTAAGACAAGGTAAGAAGGCATTAGGTAATAAAATCAAGATTAGTAATAGTTCAGCCACCAGAAGTAACATGGAAAAGTTTGGCTATTAGTAAGTAAATATATGGCGTTGTCATTCTTAGGAAACCGAAAGAAAAGTTAAGAAGGAAAAATAAGGGCGTATGAGCATGACGAAGCAATCTCGCAGTTAAAAGCGGAAGAAGGCAAGACTAAAAAGCAATCGGTAATAAAAACAAGATTGCTTTGTCAGGCGAAATTAAGGTGGAATAGAAGACAAAGGGCATCGTTCGCCTAACTTCGCAATGACAAAATGAAAAATTTATATCTGGACAAATTTTGTTCTACCAATGGCTAAACTATTACGAAAAAATTTGACATTATTTAAAAAAGAAAGGAGATTTATATGGCTGAAAGAAGAAATTTTGTAAGAATAAAAAAAAGAATAAAAGTATTATATAAAATGATTATTGATAAATTTGCGAGCACAAAAGCGCCACCGAATGTATCTTTTACTGAAACATTAAGTGGAAATGGAATGACATTATTTTCACCAACACCTGTTGAAAAGGGAACTAAATTTGAAATGATTATTGAAGTACCAGATGGAAAACAACATGGGATAGAACTTGTAGGCGAAGGAATAGGTCTTAATAAGATTGATACGAATCAATATGAGGTAAGGATAAAATTTATTGATATTGAAGAAAGAGTAAGAGATAGACTTGTGAGATATATTTTAAAAGAAGATTTGAAAATAAAAAATATAAAGAATAAATCAAAATGAGTGAACAGACAAAAATTCAGGCATCCATAATAGTATCACTTTTTGGTTTTTTTATTGGTGGAATAATTAATATAAATAATGAACTTATAAATATTTTTTTATCAGCGATTACCGGTGGCATAATTGTATTTTTTATATTCTTTCTTATCCTAAATATTTTATTTAAAAATGAAACCCCAAAAGCAGAATATAAAAATAATGAAAATAAAGGGAAAAAATTAGATATTACAATAAACGATGCTGATGATTTAATAAATAATTATTTAAATAAATAAAAAAAATGCCGATATAATAATATGGACAAAATAAATGAAATTTGGCAAAAATATAAAAAAGATAAAGATGAAAAAGCAAGAGAAGAAATTATAAATTACTATCTGCCATTGGTTAAATATCAGGTAGAAAAAATAGTTGCTTATTTACCGGATGATGTCAGGAATAATGAAAAGGAAGACTTAAATATAGAAGGCATCATAGGTTTAATTGAAGCAATAGAACGGTTTGATATTAATAGAAATATAAAATTTGAAACATTTGCTTCTAAAAGAATTAGAGGGGCAATATATGATACATTACGTAAATATGATATTTTGCCAAGAAGTTTAAGACATAAAGTAAAAACAATTGAGAGGGCTTATCAAAAATTAGAATCTGAATTAGGTAGACAGGCAAATGATAATGAAATAATAAAAGAATTAAAGATGACAAAAGAAGAATTTTATGATATATTATTTAAGGTAAAAGGAATAGTTTTAGTGCCATTAGAAGATGCGATAATTAATAGTGAGGGAGAAGAAAAAGGTTTAATAAATTTAATTGGAAAAGAAGATGGTATTTTAGAAAAATTTGAAGATGATGAAAAGAAGAAAATATTGATAGATTTTATAGAGAAACTTGAAAAAGAAGAAAGAATTATATTAGAGATGTATTATTGGGATAGTTTGACATTAAAAGAAATAGGAAAAGCACTTAATATTTCAGAATCAAGAGTTTGCCAGATACATACTAAAATAATTCTAAAATTAAGAAGTAAATTTTATAAAATTGAAAAATAAGGAGGATTAATTATGGATGGATATTCAACAATAACAACAGAATCTGATGGCGGAACATATTTAACGGTTTATCCGCCCAAAGGTAAAGGGAAAGCAGTTGAATTAGATAAAGTGATGGAAGAAATAAAACGCTTGAATATTCAGGACATAAATATAGAATCTGTGCAAAGAGCGGTTAAGGAATCCACGGGTAAGCCTATTTTAATAACAAAAGAAAAAATTGAAGTTAAAGATGGGCAAATTTTTGTAAAAATATCTTCTGATGAGATGTTTGCTGAAATGACAATTGTTCCGCCACAGGGTGGTGGTAAAGAAATAACAGAGGAAATTGCTAAAGCATCGCTTATTGAACATGGTATTGTATTTGGTATCAAGGATGATGTGATAAGAAAACTTGTAGAAAAAGGGTTGAAGGCGAAAGATGATCCTACAATATTTTTAGAAGCAATAGAAGATGTTGTTGCAGAAGGGCAATTCGTTCAAAACGGGTCAGATGCAAAATTAGAATTATTATTTGAATCCGAACAAAGTAAAGAAGAACAATCTCCAGCAGAAACCCAAGAAAAAGATCAAGTTGATTATAGAAATGTAAAAAGTATTTTAAATGTTAAAAAAGGTCAGGTTCTGGCAAAGAAAGTTCCGCCAACAAATGGGATCAATGGAAGAACTGTAACAGGGAAAGAAATTAAGGCAGAACCTGGTAAAGATGTAAAATTTATTATTGGGAAAGGAGTAGTTGCTTCTGCTGATGATCCTGATGTATATGTTGCTGAAAACGATGGGCAGGTTATTTTTAAGAACAATAAATTAGAAGTTCTTGCTATATATGAAATCAATGGTGATGTTGATCTTTCTATCGGGAACATTGATTTTGTAGGTTCTGTAATTATTCATGGCAATGTTGGAGAATTTAAAATAAAAGCAGGAGAGGATGTAATTATTGATGAAGTGGCTGATGGTACAGAAATTATTGCTGGTGGAAAGGTTACCGCAAAAGGTGGTATAGTTGGAAAAAAAGCAAGGGTAATTGCACAGGATGATATAACAACTAAATATATAAGGAATGCATATGTGGAAACAGAAAAAAATATAATAGTTAATGAAGCAGCAATGCATTCTACACTTATATCAGGTGGAAAGATTATTGTTATGGGGGCAAAAGGACTAATGGTAGGTGGAACAATAGCAGCAGCTTATGAAGTATCTGCAAAAGAAATAGGCGCTAAAATGGCAACACCAACAGAAATATCAATTGGTGAAACCCCGAAGATGAGAGAAGAAATGCAAAAGGCAACTACAGAATTAAAAAATATAGAAGATCAGCTGGATAAAACTAAGAAAGGCATTTTATTTCTAAAGGATTTACAGCAAAAATCAGGAGGGCAATTACCACCAGATAAAAGAGATTTACTGGCTAAATTAACACGAACTCAATTTAAATTAATGACAGACCAGAAAAAATGGGAAGAAGTAAAGAGTAAATTGGATGCAAAAGCAAAAGAAATACAAACGACAAAGCGTGGTAAAGTAAATTGTCTTGGGATGGTATATACAGGAGTAAAAGTAACAATAAATAAAGCAAGCAGAACTATTACCGATGAATTGAAATATTGCACATTTGTAGAAAAAAACGGGGAAATACAAGTATTGCCATATTCGGGGTAATAATGGCGGTGAATTAAAAAGTGCGTATGCATGATATTCAGGTTATAATAAATGCTGCTAATTATGCAACACGTTATCAGGAAATGCAACAATTTCAAACCCATGTTGCCCAAACTCATATGGCAATTAGATTAAATAGCGATGTTGAAGTAAAAAGAACACAAATTCAGGAAACCGCTCAAGAACGTGAAATAAAATCTGTGGAAGATAGAGAAGAACATCTAAGGCAATGGAAAAAAGAAAATTTTGAAAAAAAAGAATTCTTAACTGAAAAGAAAGAAAAGGATATAAAAGTGAAAAAATTACAATCTAGTAATATTATTGATATTTTGATCTGATTATGAATATTATTCTGATAATAAATATTTTATTGATTATTATAGTATTATTTTTAATTTTAAAAAAAAATAAAAAAGAAGATAATATTGTAAATGAAGATATGAAGGGTATTGAATTATTGGAGTTTCAACAAAACTTAAAATTGATGATAGAAGAATTTAAAAATTTTTCTGATGAAATTTTAAAAAAAATTGATGAAAAAAATGAACAGATTAAGAAATCAATTAAAGAAGCAGATATAAAAATAAGTGAGATAAAATACCTTATTGAACGTGTTAATTTGATGAAACAAAATGAAAACAAAGTAAACGCTATTGTTGAAAATACTTCTCTTGTTAACGATAATAAAATAAAGAAAGATACAAAAAAAATTGAAAAAATTAAAGTATCCAAATTTATGATTAATGAGAAAGAAAACGAAAAAATAAATGAAAAAGATAAATATGAAAATATAAAAAATCTTCTAGAAAACGGATTATCGGTGTCAGAAATATCAAAGATTACTGGTTTATCAAAAGGCGAAATAGAATTGATTAAAAATCTTAAACAGCAAAAATAAATTTCTTTATTAAAGTTTTTTATATTGCATCCGATATAATAATTAAATAAAAAAAGGATATTTTTATGGTTATACAGGGAATAAATGGTAATATTTTAGAACTGTTATTATCAACTGATAAAAAAGTTCAGGATTTTTTTTCGTCTGTAAAAAATGGAGATGTATTAAAGGGACGTATTATTGAACTTTTTTCTAATGAAGGCAAAGCCATAATAAATTTTAAAGGATTTAATATAATTTCTCAAGTCCCGGAAAATTTTAATATGTCAAAAGGCGATATTATCAATGTTGTTGTAACCCAGATAAATGATAAAATTCAGATGAAGATATTAAATGAAATGACAGATTTGTTGAATCCAGATGAAATTACATTTGCAAAATTAGAAAATGCAAATAACGCTTTATTATTAAAAACAGAAAATTATATTAATATTTTAAAATCAAATAATATTCCTATTAATGAACAGAATTTATATATTGCACAAAAACTTATTAATTATGGATTACCAGTAAACAAAGAAAATATTTTTGAAGTATCAGATAAATTAATTAATTATTTTACCAAAAAAGGAATAGATATAAGGGCATTAAATATTACCAATCAGGATTTAGCAAAAAATATAATTTCAGATAATGTTATAAAATTTTTAAAAGAGGTAGATACATTAATTTCTCCCAAAAACGTAAACATTGTATATACAAATTTTAAAGATACAACAACACGTCTTTTTAATTTTTTAAATATAAGTAAAATTATAAGCGAAGGTATCCCAGATATTAAATTTTTAATAGATAATGATTCTTTGATATTTGAATTTAAAAGTTCAGAAAAAGATAATATTAACAATATTATTAATTCTTTTAATAATTTTAAAAATATTAAAGTTAATATTCAAACCAGTGACAATACAATAAAGATATCCATTGATAATTTTTTTAACACTATAAAAAATATATCAAATAATTTTACAAATCAAGTATCAATAAATAAAAAGATAAGTCAGGATATGATGCAATTTTTAAATAATATAAGAAATATTTTAATAACACAAAAAGATAATCAACAGTCAGTTAATATTTTAAAAGAAAATCAGGCTGAACTATTTAACATATTAAATGATAATGGAGTTAAAATAGTTAATGAGTTAAAAAATAATTTTTTTAATTTAAAACAAAATATTTTTTCTACAAATCATACCAATATTCAGACAAGTATAAAGGATGCCTTAAATTTTGTACTAATTTTAAATAAATTATCAAATGATTTATTTAAAAATTTAAACTTTTATATAAAAGATTCATCAAATAAAAATAATATCTTACAATTTAAAAATGAATTAACTGCAATTAATGAACATATTAAAAATTTTAATTTTGATATTGATAAATCCGAATTTAAGCCGGTTGAATTGCTTGATATTCATAATAATTTAAAAACATTAGTAAATAAGTTATCCGAATTGAATATTTTGAAAGATGATAAAATTTTTAATGCGAATAATCAAAATAATATCTTAAATTTTATTGATATTGAATCTACCATAGAATCAATCGTTTTTTTAAAATCCAGAAATTTACTAATGGAAAATAATAATTTTATTGATATAATGCAAAAATATTTTCAGAATGGAATGAAATTAAATCAGAATATTGAATATTTTTTAATAAATGTTGATAAATTTGAAAAAAATTTTATTTCAGAAAAAAATAATTCAGAAATTAATAATTTATTTAAAAATTTAAATGATATTAAAAATATTTTTAATAAAATAGCTATATCAACTGATGAAAATATTTTAAATCAAAATGATATAAAAAAACAGATATTTAATTTTATTCAAAAAAGCGGTATAAATTTAGAAGCAAAAATAAAAAATTTACTTCAACCAGATTTAAAACAAAATACTGCAAATATAAATAATTTGACCAATAATACAGATGCTATGAATCCCCCAAATATAACAGTAACCAATACTTTAAAAGATAAATCTTTAAATATTTTGAAAAATGAAAATAATACAATAAATAATACGAAAACTTTAACTAATGAATTAAAGGATAATTTAAAGAGTAAATTATTAAAATTGGGAGATTTAATTAATAAGATAGACATTAATAAATACAATATAGAACATAAAGAAATAATAAATAATTTAAAAAGAGGGATAGATGATTTATTAACAAATTTAAATGCTTTACAATTTATTAATCAAAAGCCATTAGCGTTTGACATGTTATATACTCAATTGCCAGTATTTATAAACAACAAATTTTTTAATGGTGAAATACAGGTATGGTATAAAAAAGGTAGTTTAAAACGGGAAATAGATTCAACGGAGCCTTTGAATATAGTATTTTTACTGAATACATCAAATCTCGGTAATGTAAAAGTTTCAATGTTTATTCATAAGAACGATATTGAATGTATAGTTCGGACGGAAAATGAAAAGGTAAAACAAATTTTAAACAAAAATAAAGAAGAATTTTTACACAGCGTTGATGAAATGAATTACAAAATAAAAAATTTTGCAATTATAGTTGAAAACGATCTTGATAAGCAATCAGAAGAATTAGGCGATGGTTATATTAATATTGGCAGGATAGATTTAAAAGCTTAAACAATTAAGGAATGATAAAATGGAAAAAAAATTACCTAAAAACAAACCGAAAGCAGTTGCTTTACATTATGATAAAGATTTAGATAACGCACCTAAAATTGTTGCTAAAGGTAAAGGCGTTCTTGCTGAAAAAATAATTGAACTTGCTAGAAAAAATGATATACCTGTTTATGAAGATACAGATCTAATTGAAATATTATCAAAACTTGATTTGGGGCAGGAGATACCACCTGAACTATACAAACTTATTGCGGAAGTATTAGTATATATATATAAATCCAATAATAGAGCAAAAAAAATAATTTAAAAACTAATGATAAATAATTCATATATGGAAAAAGTAAAACTTATTCTAACTTTAACAGAAAAAAATGAGATTATTCTTTGTTTAGTTCCGAAGAGGGATTTTCTGCTGGATTATCAGAATTTTTTTGATTTTGTTCTTCGTCTTTCTGTGCATCGAGTAATTCTTTATCAATTGATGTTATCATCCCTTCAACTCTGTTCCTTATAGTTTGTAATTGTTCTTTTGAAACCAAATTTTCTTTTACCTTTTTTCTTAATTCAAATAATTCATCAGTTATATTAATAGCTGCAAGGATTGCAATTTTTTTCTCGTCTTTTAAACCAAGAGATTCCTGTATTTCAAGCATTTTGTTATTAAGATAGTTGGCAAGAGAAATAATATATTCTGGTTTTCCAGCACCTTTTATTGTATATTCACTGCCAAGGATATTTACAGTTATTATTGATCTATCCATTTTTTTCATCTTCCTTTCTGATAAGATCATTTATCTTTTCAAGGATTAAAGACAGTCTTGTTACAGTGATATTTTTTTCATTTTTATATTTAGATATGGATTGTTTTAATTTTTCAAATTCAATCAATATTTCCGGAGAAATCTTGTTTTTATTATTTTCATCTAATAATTTTCTTAATTTACTATTCTCTTCTTTTAAATGTTTTAAAACAAGTAGTAATTCCTTTATTTTATTTTCTAAAATATCAAGTGCAACAAGTGGCATATTTTTATGACCTTAACTCTGCAGATATTTTATTTTTTAAATTATTTATTATGTTATTCATAATTTCATTTGCTTCTGTTTCGGATAAAGTCTTATCCAACGCCTGAAGATGTATATTAAATGTAAAACTCTTATAACCTGGCGGTATCTGTTCACCATAATAAAGATCATAAAGCAAAATATTAGAGATAAAAGGCTTCCCGGATTCAGATATTATTTTATGAACCAGATCAAAAGGAATGTCTTTTTTGATAATTATTGATAGATCACGTTTTATATAAGGGAATTGAGAGAATTTTTTATATTTGAAATTTTTATTGAAATATTTGTAAATTTTTTCCAGATTTAATTCAAAATAAAAAATACTATTTTTGATTTTATTATCATACACTATATCTTTACGTATTTGACCTAAACTTCCTATATTTTCACCATTTAAAACTATACTGGAACAAAAATCAAAAAAGTTATTATCAAAAGTAATATCTCTGTATTCTATATTTTTATCATTTTTTAAATATTTGGAAATATCATTTATTATAGATTTTAAATAATAAATATCAGATGAAAATTGGTTATGATTAAAAGATAGGTCAATTATATAACCGCCTGAAATAACGCCAAGGTAAGGTGTTTGTTTAAAACTGTTCTCTATAACAGAATAAACATTTGCAATTTCAAATAAATGAATATTTCTGTTGCCATTGTTATGATTATGAATATAGTTCTTAATAAGATCTGGAATAAGTATAGTTTTCAAGTGAGTTTCTTCTTCATTAAATGGGTTATTTAATTTTACTGCAATATCATAATTTAAATTTTTATTTTTTAATAAATTTTTATTCAAAGTATTATTAAGAAAACTATAATTTTTAACTTCATAAAAGCCATAATTTAATAAAATATTAGCGATTGTTTTGTTAAACTTTTCTGTTTCTATTTCTGCGCCTATTGTCAGATTAGAATTCGGTAAAGTTAAAGAAATTTTATCATATCCATAAATTTGGGCAATATCTTCAATAATATCAATTTCTTCCTTTATATCGTTTCTATAAGTTGGAATTGTTACATAAAATAATTTTTTTGTTAAATTTGATATTTTAAAATGCAATTGTTTTATAAGTTTAATTATTTTTTTATTACTTAAATTTGTTCCTAATATTTTATTGACTCTTTCAAATCTAACCTTAATTTTTTGAGTCTTAACTTTATTGGGATAAATATCTATGATATTTTTTGAAGTTCTACCGCCAGCAATCTGAATAATTAAATTAACAGCCCTGTTAATAGCATTAGTTACATTTTCTATATCAATACCTTTCTCAAATCTTTGAGATGAATCGGATGATATGAGATGGCGGTGTGTTGTTTTTCTTATGCTTGAATAATGGAAACAGGCAGATTCTAAAACAATATCAGTTGTTGAATTATCAATTGAGAAATATTCTCCACCCATAACGCCTGCAATTGCTACTGGTTGTTTTGCATCAGCAATTACAAGATCATCGCCTGTAAGTTCATATTTTTTCCCATTTAATGCAATTATTCTTTCTTTATCCTTTGCGCATCTTACTATTATAGTATTATCTACAAGTTTATTATAATCAAATGCATGTAAAGGCTGGTTTAATTCAAGCATAACAAAATTAGTTATATCAACAATATTATTAATGGGTCTTATGCCGCAGGATAAAAGTGTTTCTTTAAGCCAGTCGGGAGATTCTTTAACTTTAACCCCTTTTATCATTCGGACAGCATATCTTAGACATTTTTTTGAATCTAATACTTTTACATTTAATTTTTCATAGATATCAAATTTTTTATCAATGAAATTTTTATTTATCTGGCAATCAGGATAATCAAATTTTTTATTTAAAATACTTGAAAGCAACCTTGCGATGCCTGTAGCACAGAGTAAATCAGATCTATTTGGGGTTATATCAATATTAAATAGGACATCATGGTTAAAAGGAATAAATGGAGAACCAATTTTATTTTTTTCAGGATCAAGTATTAAAATGCCAGAATGGTCCTCATTTAACCCAAGTTCTTTTGCAGAACATAACATTCCTTCGGACTCTATTCCACGAATAACTGTTTTTTTTATAGTGATATTATCTGGCAATTGCGCACCATCTAGAGCAAGAGGAACAATATCATTTACTTTTATATTTTTGGCGCCACATACAATAGAATAATTTTTTTCACCATCGGTTACTCTACATAAACTAAGTTTATCAGCATTAGGATGTTTTTGAATATCAAGAATTTTTGCAATATAAACATTTGAAAAATTTAATTTTTTTTCTATTACTTCATCAATTGGTAAACCATGCATATTCATTTTGTTTATTAGTTCATTAATATTTAAATTAATATTTATGTATTTTTTTATAAAATTTAAATTAATCTTCACTGTCTACTCCTTTTAAATAATACTTTTAATTAATTTTATTATTGCATAATAGGGGAAAAATGTCAATTTTAAAGAATTGCTTAAATTGTGCAACATTAAAAAACATAAAAAACCCTTATTTTTAAAAAGAAAATATAAATTTTATAATTAAGTTAATTAGAAATAAATGATATTTGACAAAACAATAATAAATATTATAATAAATAAGAAAAATTTTATGAAAGGAATAATATGAGAAAAGAAATAGCAGTTATTTGCGTTATTTTATTATTTTTATCAATTATAAATAATTGCACTTCTCAGCAAAGCCCAACACGTCCACCACCACCTGATGAAATAAAACCAACACCTACACCAGATATGAAAAACTGGCAGGTATTATTATTGGATGAAGAACAAGAAATACCACAAAATGGTGCCTGTGTATTAATTGATAATAAAATACATATAATGGGCGGTAAATATAAAAATAATAAATATAACAACATAATTTATTTAGATGGAGAAAATGGATGGGTAACTAAATCAGCAGAGGGGGATTTTGGGAATAAATATTTTCACACAGCAAATTATTTTAAAAATAATTTATATATAATAATGGGTTTAAATAACAATAAAGAATCACAAGAAATTTTTTATTTAAAAGATGGTATTACCTGGACAGCAATATCGGAAATAAATATTTCAGCAAGATATGGACATTTTTCCTTAATTTTTAATAATAAATTATTTATAATAGCAGGAAAAAATGCAGATGGCTATTTAAATGATATTTGGGTTTTTGAAGATGGATTGAAATTTAAAAAATTAGAAAATATGGGAAAGAAATTCAGTCCGCGAGCTGATTTTGGGGCACTTTCATATAACAATAAAATCTGGATAATTGGCGGAGAAGATAATGAGGGATTTAAAAATGATGTATGGTATTCAGAAAATGGGATGGACTGGGAAATAGCAACGGATAATGCGAGATTTTCTAAAAGATCTAAATTTTCAGCCGTTGTATATAAAAATAGAATATGGATTTTAGGTGGTAAAACAGAAAGTGGAGCAATAAATGATGTATGGTGGTCAATAGATGGAGTAAATTGGGTATCAATTACAGCAAAAACAATTTTTTCGGAAAGGTTTGATCATTATTGTATTGAGAAAGATGGATTTTTATGGATTGTAGGCGGGAGTAATGCTAAAGGACAATTGAATGATATATGGAAATGCCAATAAAAAATAAAATATTGAATTAATAAAAGAATAAATATATAATTAATTTAAGGTAGAAAATTATGGAAAATATATTTGAAAAAATTTTTAAAAGAGAAAATAATTTTGATGAAAAAAAGAAAACAGTTAATTTAAAATTAAAAATTTATATTGATAAAACATCACAAGAAAAACCTGTACAGCCAATAATTTTACTTACAAAGAAAAAAGCAAAAAAGTTTAAAGAAGACCTAACAAAAGATATATCTAAAACAGGTGATTATATTAAAATAAATATTTCAGGAGAAATAAATCCTGTTAATGATACAGGAAAGGATTACAGTTTTATTAAAATTGAAACAAAATAAAGGTAAAATATCATGCTTGATAGATGGGAAGAAAAGGAAAAAGAAATTACAGAACCCAAAAGAGATAAATCAACTGTTAATTTGAATGTTGATATTGTGGTTTTAAAGCCAAATACTTTTTTGGAACCCCCTGGAAAACCAGTTATTTATTTAAGTGAAAAAAAGACAAAAGAATTTGTTCGGGATTTATTGAACGCGTTAAAACATGCAAAAGATGGGGTTGTCATTAATATAACTGGTGAAATAAATCCGCAAAAACAAAAAGAAGATTTTGACGGTAGTTTATTTATAACACGGGAATTAAGGATGAAAAAAGAAGATTTGAAATTGAAATAATATAAATTTAAAAAAAGGAAATCCGAGACACAGGGTTATACTCCTTTGAAATCATTTTGCAAAGAATAATCGGCGGTAGATTGTAAATGTCTTTAGGTAACTCGGGTTTTTTTTGTAATAGTTCAGTTTTAAGGAGCAATCTTATAAAGGTCGGTCATTTATAGAAAATTTTTGAAGGTGTTATTCTTAGGAAGACGAAATGGGAACACAGAGAGAAAAATAAAGCCGTATGAGCCAGACGAAGCAATCTGGCAGTTGAAAACGGAAGAGTACAAGTAGAGAAGGCAATCGGTAATAAAAGGAAGATTAGTTGTCCCCCACCGCGTGTTTCTTAGAAAGACGCCCATGGATGGGCGTCTATACCATAATTTTTAGCCTTTTGAAAAGTCCACACAATATTGGACATTAACAAAAAAGTTAAATTTATTGACAAATATATAATATTGTGATAATTTTAATATATGAAATTATTTTAGGAGTGAATTTATGAGAAACATATCATTTATTTTAATTATTTTTCTTGTTTTTTTATTCAATATTTTAGCACAAAATGAACCAGATCCTTTTGCGTGGGATAATAATAGAATAAATGTATCTAATGCCAATGAAGATTTAAAAAATGTTCCTGATATTGAAACATTGCCAGAAGATAATTTTTTACCAGCAATGCAAGAAGCAGCAAAAGAAGAAGAAAGAAAAGAAATTTTAGAAGGGAAAAAAATACTTCCAACCCCAACTTATACTCCCACTTCCGTTATTGAAAAAGAAGCAATGTTTAAAGAACCAATATCAATTCAGGAAAAAGAAAAAACAAAAGAAGAGATGGAAAAAGAAGTTCTGGATTTATTTAAAGAAGGGAAAAAATATTATGATATAGAAGATTATGAAGGAGCAGCAGAAATCTGGGCAAGAATAATACAAAATTATCCTACATCCAAACAACTTTATGATATTCGTTATGCTTTAGCCAATGCTTATGAATATAATCGTGATTATGATAAAGCAATTGTAGAATATCAAAAAGTTCTTGCGGAAAAACCTGGTTTTTCATTGACAACTGAAGCGACATATAGATTGGCAGGTTGTTATGAAAAATTAGAAAAATGGCCTTATGCAATTGAAATATACAAAGAAATTATTCGTAAATCAAAAGGAAAAGAAGAAGCCATAAGGGCTTATTTTAGATTAGCGATAATTTATATGAAACAGGAAAATTTTAAAAGAACAGAGGTAATTTATAAAAATGTTATGAGATATTATCCCGGAACTTTATGGGAGATACAGGCAAGATTTCAACTGGCATCAACCTATGCGCAAACCCACAGATATAAAAGCGCAATAAAAGAATATAAACTTATAAAATATAAATTTAAGGATACAGAATGGGCTCCAATGGCAGCAATGCATATTGGTGATACTTATAAATTAGCAGGCGATTATAAAAATGCTAAAGAGGCATATAATAAAGTTATATATGAATATTTTTCAAAAGAAGATTATGTCCATCAGGCAGAAGAAAGAATTAAATCATTGAAAAATATAAAAGAAATAGAAAATAAAGTTTATGCGGAATAAAATTTTTTTTTGTTTTTTATTTTTTTTTATCCTTCCTGTAATCTCTGATGATTTAATAAATCAGGCAGAAAGTTTATATCAAAAAGGGAAATATGAAGAAGCCATTAAAATTTGCCTTAAAATAAAGAAGGTTTACCCTGGAAGTGATTGGGATTTGTCTGCTCATTTTATAACTGCAAAAATATATGAAGCAAGGGGAGAAAATGAAAAAGCAATAGAAGAATATAAAAAAATAATCTTTAATTTTAAAGATAATATTTATGCTGAGGAAGCCTTTTTTTATATAGCTAAAATAAGAACAAAAATGGGGCAGTATATAAATGCGGTAAAAGCTTATGAGGCATATATTCAAAAATTTCCGGATGGTAAATATATAATTTTAGCAATATTCAACGCAGCTCTTATTTATAAACAAAATGCAAATTATTCTGAAGCGTTAAATAAATTCAATGATATTTTGCGAAAATACAATAGTGATTTCTGGTTTTATAACTGGTCAGCAATTTATTCCGGGCATATTTATGCTGAAAAAGGTGATTTTGATAAAGCCATAGAATATTATGACAGAGTTATAAAGAAAGAAAATAATGAAGCATTGCTTTCTCTTGCTAATTTATATAAAGGGATGATTTTTATAAAGAAGAAAGATTATGAAAAAGCCAAAGATACCTTTCAAAAAATTTTAAAAACAACTTCTTCCTTTTCAGAAGAAGCAATGCTTGGACTGGCAGAAGCGAATTTTAAATCAGGTGAGTATGAACTTGCTAATGAAATATATCAATCATTGTTAGAAATATATCCAGATACTGTATGGAAAAATTATGCCGAAAATAAAATTAAAAAATTAAAAAAATTTTTAGAAAAAAATTAAAATATTACCAACCATGTCTGATTTAACCCCTATGATGAAGCAGTATTTAGAGATTAAGAAAAAATATTCTGATGCTATTTTGTTTTTCAGATTAGGTGATTTTTATGAAATGTTTGGCGATGATGCAAAAATTGCTTCTAAAATTTTACAGATTGCATTAACAACGAGAAGCGCTGGGGAAAATAGAAAAATAAAGATACCAATGTGCGGAGTTCCATTCCATGCTGCCAACTCCTACATTTTAAAATTAATAAATAGTGGTCATAAAGTTGCCATATGTGAACAGGTAGAAGATCCAAAACTTGCAAAAAGTATTGTAAAAAGAGAAATAGTAAAAATTGTAACTCCAGGAACATTGATTGATGAAACTGCACTTGAAAAAAAAGAAAACAATTTTTTACTTTCTTTAGTGATTAATGATATAATTGCAGGAATTGCTTTTATTGATGTTTCAACAGGAGAGTTCTATGTAAAGGAAATAAATTTTAAAAAAGATATTGATATTTTGATAGATGAAATAGAAAAGATAAAACCATCTGAAATTTTATTACCAGAAATTTTAAAAAACGATAGTAAATTTAATAATCTATTTATAAAAAGATTACAGAAAATTTATATTAATTTTTATGATGATTTAAAATTTGATTATGATTTTGCCTATGAAAAAATAAAAGAACATTTTAATATTAATTCACTTGATTGTTTTAATCTGGAAGGAAAAAATAGCGTAATCTCAGCAGTAGGTTCTATTTTAAATTATCTTTACGATACACAAAAAACTGTTTTATATCATATAAATAGAATAGTTTTTTACTCTGACAAAGACATATTGCAAATTGATGCAGTTAGTTTAAAAAATTTAGAAATTATTGAACCAATAATAAAAGGTGTAAATCCCGGAAGTTTATATGACGTTCTTGATTATACATCAACAGCAATGGGAGGAAGAAAACTTAAAAAATGGTTACAGATGCCACTTGCTAATATTGAAAAAATAAAAGAAAGGCAGGAAATAATTCAGTTTTTTATTGATTTTTCTGATATAAGGGAAAGTATAAAAGAATTATTAAATGACATATCTGATATAGAAAGAATAGCAGGGAAATTAGGGAGTGAGAACATAAATGCACGTGATTTAATAGCGCTTAAGAAAAGTATAGAGATTACAATAAAACTTCAGGATAAAATTGATACAAGTGATAATAAAACATTAAAAGAAAAATTTAAATTGATAAATAACAATTTAGTATTGATTAAAGATTTAATTGAAAAATCAATAATTGATGATCCTCCTTTAACAATAAAAGAGGGAGGTATTATAAAATCTGAATTTGATGAAGAACTAAAAAAATTAAAAGATATAACACAAAATGGGAAAAGGTGGATAGAAACATTACAGGAAAGGGAAAGACAGCGAACAAAAATATCATCACTTAAGGTTGGATATACTTCTGTTTTTGGTTATTATATTGAAGTTAGTAAAGCAAATTTAAAAAATGTTCCGGATGATTATATAAGAAAACAAACTCTGGTCAATGCCGAACGCTTTATAACACCGGAATTAAAAGAATACGAAAATACCATTTTAAATTCTCAGGAAAAAATAAAAAATTTAGAATATGAAATTTTTTGCAAAATAAGGAATGATATAATTAAATATGTAAATGATTTACAGGAGGTTTCTCAAAAAATAGCAGAAATTGATTGTCTTGTCTCATTAAGTATATCTGCGATTAACAATAATTATATAAAACCAGAAATTAATGATTCGTCAGAAATAATAATAAAAGAAGGAAGGCATCCGATTGTTGAAAAAGCATTAGGATACAATGAATTTATTGCAAATGATACTTATTTAGATAGTGATGAAAACAGGATAATGATTATTACAGGTCCTAATATGGCTGGTAAATCAACATATATGCGACAGGTTGCCTTAATAGTTGTAATGGCACAGATTGGTTCTTTTGTTCCTGTAGAAGAAGCAAAAATAGGAATAGTGGATAAAATTTTTACAAGGGTTGGTGCTTCTGATTTTTTATCACGGGGACAATCTACATTTATGGTTGAAATGATTGAAACTGCAAATATTTTAAATAATGCAACTGATAAATCATTGATACTTTTAGATGAAGTAGGACGTGGAACAAGCACTTTTGATGGTATTTCAATTGCCTGGGCAGTTACAGAATACATACATAATAATTTAAAATCAAAAACATTATTTGCAACTCATTATTATGAATTAACTGAAATTGCAGATTATTTAAAGGGAGTTAAAAATTATAATATTCAGGTGAAGGAAATAGGTGATAAAATAATTTTTTTAAGAAAAATAATTAAAGGTTCAACTGACAGAAGTTATGGTATTCATGTTGCGCATCTTGCTGGATTGCCAGAGATTATAATAGAAAATGCAAGAAAGATATTAAGAAATTTAGAAAAAGCAAATTATGGCAGGAATGGGAAATCAAAAATAGTAGAAAATAGTAGTAAAAATAATGAGCAATTAGATCTTTTTGATTTTACATATAATGAAATAATAGATGAAATTATAAACATTGATATTGATAAAATAACGCCAATTGATGCTTTAAATAAATTAAAGGAATTAAAAAATAAAATTAAAAATACTTGATTTTTTCATATATTTATGCTATATTTTTATAAAATAAAGGTTTTCGCAAAACTTTTTTTAGTTTGAATTGTCTAAAAATAAGGTTATGATTTACAAATAAAATATTTAACGTTAAACTAAAATTGGGGCAATGCAAAGAGGTAAAAAATGAAAAAATTAAGAAAAGCAATTTTAATAATGATTGCATTGCTGGGGATTTATCTAATTTCGTCATTGATGGCAGACCCAACTCCAGGACCACCAACTGGAACTGCTGGTAAAAGAGTTCTTGTTATTTATACAAGCGATGTAGGATTTTCAACAAATATATATACAGCACAATTTGGATTTAGAAAATTTTTAAATGACCTTGGGTTTCAGATAGAAGAAATAGGTGTTCCGATAGCAACAAACAACGGTCAAACTTTTGCAGGTGCACCAACATCATTTAATCAGGCGTTACCACTTACGCCAGAGAATTATTGTTTAGTTTTAGATTTAAGATTTTCAAATCAGAATGTATATGGAGGAGCACAATGCTGGAATTATGTACGGGGAGATACAATAGTTCAGGCAGATGTAGATAAATATGCAAATTATGTAAGGAATGGCGGGAACTTGATAGTAACAGGAGATAATTACTGGGATCCGGGCGGTGGAGATTGCGGTGGCTTAGGACCAAGCGGGTTTGTAAGCAGGATGGAGAATATGCATGTTTTATTTAATGCAGTTCTCGGCACATCTCTGCCTGATTCACATGGTTGGAGAATAGGACCGCAGGGACCAACAGCAGCTAACCCAACAGGAAGTCAGAATATAATAAGTGATTATAATACTTTATCAAATGCAAATGGACTTGAATATTCTGGTTATTATTTGATGACATATGGCGGTTTGCCAGCAGCAAATGTATGGGCAATAGAAGCAGGAGATTCTAACAAAGCAATAGGATTTGCATGGGATAATGTAAATGGTTCAGGTGGACATTTTATATACTGGGGAGATGATTCAATACTAAATTCATCGGCTACTACGTCAGGTGTAATGAATCCATGGATACAAAATATGTTAGACTATGCATATACACCTGTATGTTGTCCGACACCACCGCAAACGCCATGTATACCAGGAGTAAATGTGAAGGATCCGGGAGACAATCCAATAATATCATGTTTTCAGAGTGGGGCAAATGGATATACAGGCGGAAGTTGGACTAATACATGGGATGCAAATGGGACAGGAGGAGGTTCCCTGATGTTCTCCGGGGCATTATGGTCAAGCAATGATCTTTTTGTAAGAAATATATCTCCATCAGATATACAATTATATGACCAGATATGTTTTACATTAAGGAATACCTATACAGCAAATTTAACAATGGTGATATGGAATCAAAACTGGGACGGAGATATTACAAATCAGTTTACAGTAAATGCAGGGCAGACCCAAACATTTTGTATGAATTTAATAGGTGCTTATGCGAGCGCAACGCAGATAAGGTGGAGGAACGTAAATTCACCTGGGGTTGCTGGTTCAATTTATTTAGATGCAGTTGAACTCAGGCATTCCTGCGCTCCATATCCATATGTAGTTGATGGCGCTTGCTGTTCGGTTTCATCACCAACAAATACGCCAACTTTTACACGGACATATACTCCCACAAATACGTTCACTCCAACTTATACGCGGACAAATACGCGGACAAATACGCGGACAAATACGCGGACAAATACGCGGACAAATACGCCGACAAATACTCCAACCAACACCAGGACAAATA
>DYJU01000011.1 GCA_020722985.1 Candidatus Methylomirabilis sp. | reverse complement strand
TAAACTCCCTCACCCACCTTGGCGTAAAGCCCCTTAAAAAAGGGGCTTTATGCATTTTTTTATTTAACTTGCAATTTTTACAAATATATGATAATTTAATAAAAAGGCTAATATTTATAATAGTTCAGCCACTAGAAGTGAACTTGGAAAGAGGCTTAAGGAAGCAATCTGGCAGTTAAAAGAGTAAGAAAACAAGTAGAGAAGGCGATCGGTAATAAAAGCAAGATTGCTTTGTCAGGCTCATTAAACGAGGGAATAGAAGTCATAAGTTATCATTCGCCTGACTTTAAAATGACAAAACAAAAATTTATTTATAGATTAATTTTATTCTACAAGTGGCTAAACTGTTACAAATTTTTATCTGAACAAATTTCGTTCTACAAACGTCTAAACTATTATAAAAAAGGAGGCAATACAAACATATGATAAAAAAAATATTTTTAATATTAAATATTATTTTTATGGTTTTAATACCAGCAATTGCAGAAGAATCTGATATTATAAAGAGTTTAACTGAATCTATTGCAATAATATCTGATTATCAGGGTGAAGCACTTATTAAATCAGTGAATTATAACGAATTTAAAAATGCGGAACTTAATATGCCTGTTTATGAAGGGGACGAGTTAAAAACTGGAAAAGATAGTTTAATTGAAATAACTTTTGATGATTCAACCATTATAAGATTAGAAGATAATTCAAACATGAAAATATCAGAATTAAAACGTAACAAAAATTCTGCAAAAACTATTTTTAATCTGTTATTTGGAAAAATTATAGCAATTGTTGAAAAATTAAATCAAGATTCAAATTTTGAGGTTCATACAAAAATGGCAATTGCCGCTGTAAAAGGAACTGAATTCGCTATAGAATCCGATGAAGATAATTCTTATGTTGGTGTATTTGCCGGAAAAGTTTATTTTTTTACGTTAAAAGGGGATGGAATAGACATTGATAAAGGAAACGAGTCAAATTATGGGAAAAATGATAAGATACCAAATTCTCCAAGACCTTTGAAAAATATGCTAAAATTTGAAAAACAGTTAAGAAAACTACGTGAAGAAATAATTATTGTAAGGGAATTAAAAAATGAAGGTAAAGAAAAACTAATACAATGGAGAATAAAGAAAAAACTTGAAAAAGAAGGAAGAGTTAAAGGAAAAAGTGATGAAAAAATAACAATTGAAGGAAAAGATAAAGAAGACACAGAAAAGGCAGAACAGAAAATAAAAAGTTATCTTAAAAGGAAAATTAAACGCGAACTTGCTCATTTACGGGAACATGCCTCAAATGATTTAAAATGGGTAAATTCTGAGATGAAATCTGATTTGAACCTCGGTAAGACAATGACTGATGTTCATGGTAACAGGATAAGGATAGAAGAATATATATTCAGACCAAATCCTAAACAAATTGATTTATTATCAATTACTTTTAGAAAAAATCGTCTTGATTATTTGCGAGCACAAAATATTTTTAATACAAATTTACCAAAAATTTTACCAAAAGAAATATGGCTTACTGAATGGATTATGGAACCCAAAATTTACAAAGTAGAAGAAAAATTACGTCTTTCAAATACCATTGACTATGTTGATGCAAATACTAAATATACTTTATATAAACCAGGCAACTGGAAATTATGGTCAACTGAAGAAATATTAAGTATAAATGATGTATTAAAAGAAAGAAAGGCAAGGAATGCAGGCGATATTAACTGGACAAATGATATTCAACCAGTATCAACTGACAGTCATCAATTTATTGTAAATAACAATCAGGATCTTGCATGGGAAGAAAAACGAACATATTTTGATGGTTCGTGGCTTAAATTAAGGATTTATTTAATTGATGACTATGGCAATTTACAAACAAATCCTAAAACTCTTGAAAACTGGTTTGATTTAATTTTTAATACTAACGTTGAATTGCAATTATTGTCATCTGAATTTAATGATAAAGATTTAGGTATAGATGTAGTATCTAAAATTTTATGGTGGACAGTTTTAAATCCAAAAAAATAATATTATGTTATGGAGGTAATTGTATGGTAAGATGTTTGAGTATTTTTTTACTTTGTATATTGGTTTCAAATATTTATTCATCTGAATTTATACCTGCGCTTGACATGAATACAGGCGGGACATATTCATATCTACCTGGTCAATCAGGATCTGCACAAGATAATAGTTTTGGCTATGAAGCAGATGTAGCAGGTTCTTTTATGGCAAATACTGATTTTTTGCCGTTTATCTGGTTTATACCAACTTTTACTTTTAATTATTCAAATACTGCTCAACCATTAAACATTGATGATGAAAGATTTTTATTTTCTCAATGGATGGATATTTATTTATCGGGAGGAATTAACTGGCAATTTAATGATAACTGGGAAATAAGATTACGTGGTTTTTATAGAAAAGATTTTTCTCAGCAAACAAAAGACGAACAATTCTCAAAAGGTTTATATGATTATATTGATGCAGGTTTTTATACAGAAAATGTAAACAAATTTCAATATTATTATATACCAATTGAAACAACAATAGGTTTTAAATATATTGATAGAAAATTTCCAAATTATAAAACTTTATTAACCGAACTCCCATCAGAAGTATCTGAATATAAAGAGAGTCCTAATACTTATACAAAAGAAAAAGACAATCTGACATATAGATTTTATATTGATAATAATTTGCAGTGGGGGGAATCAAACTGGTTTACAAAATTAAGTTTTTCTTATGATTATATTCCGTATATGGAACAGAAAGTTATTGATATTGATGGTTCATTATCAGATGCTAGAAGAATTGATAGATATATTACGTTATCTTTGACTGTCCCATATTATGCTACCGAAATGTCTGGGATTGAATTAGGTTATGATTTCATAAATAAAATTACAAATCAAAATTATCTGGATACTATGGACACTTCAAATGATTTTTCCGATGATAAATACATAGAAAATTATTATAATTATTATGAACATTTAATAAATTTTGCATTAAATTATGAATTACCTTATAAATTATTATCAGATTATAAACCAGTTGCAATTATAGGATTATCACTTGATATTATACAATATGGCACGAGATTAGCCAAAAATAAAGAAGGCAAATACAAATCTGAAAAGCAACAGGATCATAATTATACTTTATCATTAGATATTAAACAAAATATTATGGAATTCTGGAATTATTATATTACAGTTGCTTATACAAAGTATAGTTCAAATATGCAATGGGAAACATTTGGTATATATAATTATAGTTATCTGACTGTATTGTTAGGAACCGGAGTAAGTTTTTAAATTAAAAGATGAAATATAAAAAATTATTAAAATGGGAATTGTTTTTTGGTTTTTTTATAATTTTTTTAGTAGTTTTTATTTTATTAAATCTTTTTGTTAATACAATTTTTAAAAATATTTTTGATAGGGAAATTAATTTAAGATTAAAAATGATAGGGAACATTTTATTGAAAAATATTAGTCCTGATAGTTTTTCACTTTCCAATGAATTTAAGGATACATCATTGTATAAACAAACATTAAATTTTTTAAATGAACAAAAAAAAATGTACAATATTGATTTTTATTTATTAAATAAAAAAGGCGAAGTATGCCTGGGCACATCTGATGAATTTAATCTTATTGGTAAATATTTAATATGGGAGATAGAAAATTATACCATTACTTATTTTGAAAATAATATACCAAATAAATTATTTATTTATCCATTTAAAATAAATAATGTTTTGACCGGATATATATTGATGATGGCAAGGGGGAAATTTTTAGATTCCTTTAATCAGATTAAATCATTACAATTTAAATTAATTTTAATCGTTCTTTTTTTTGCACTTTTTATTTCTTTTATATTTGCATATATTTTTACTCATAGAATACATAAAACAATATCATCAATGGAAAGAATTGCTAAAGGCGATTTAAATCATCACATAAATGTTAAATGGTTTGATGAATTTTCATATTTACAGGAACAGATTAATAAAATGGTTGACGATATAAAAGAATTACAGTCAATAAGATATAAAGAGATGCAATTAGTTGCAATGGGGTTAGCACATGAAATTAAAAATCCATTAACTGCGATATTTACCTTAATAGAAATTATTGAAAAAAAGATAAAAAATAATACTAGAATTATACCTGAAATACAAAAAACCAAAAATGAAATTTTTAGATTGGATAATATTATAAATCGTTTTATTTCTTTTGCAAAAGAAGAAAAAATAATAAAAAATAAAATTTTTTTATCTGATTTTATCAATTTAATTAAAAATTTATTTCCCAATATAATTATAAAAAATAAAAATTTACCTTTAAATTATGAAATTAATATTGATGAAGTTTTAATGGAAAGGGCATTAAAAAATATTATCAAAAATTCATATGAGGCAAATGCTGATAAAATAATTTTAGAAATATATTCTGAAAATAATTTTTTCTTTTTAAAAGTATACGATAATGCACCATTAATTCCAGATGAAATAAAGGATAAAATTTTTATACCTTTTTTTACAACTAAATCAACCGGTATGGGGATTGGTTTATCAATTACTAAAAATATAATAGAAAAACATAGCGGAAGTATAATTTACGATTCTGCTGATAATAAGAATAATTTTATAATTAAACTTCCTTTGTAAATTTTTATAGGAGTTATTATATATGGCAAAAATTTTAGTTGTAGAAGACGAAATAAACATAAGGGAAAGTATTTTTGCTTTTCTATCTGAAAAATTTGATGTTACTACTGTGGAAAATGCAGAAAAAGCAATAGATTTATTTAAAAATCAATATTTTGACCTTTTAATATCTGATGTCCGATTGCCTGGAATGAATGGTATTGACCTTGTTAAAAGATTTAAAGAATTATTTCCTGATTCTACGATAATTGTTATAACAGCTTTTTTTTCGTTGCAGAGTGCAATAGATGCAATGAAATCTGGTGCAAATGAATATATTCCCAAGCCTTTTTCTCTTGATGAACTTTTACTAAAAGTTGAAAATTTGTTAAGTATTCAAAAATTAGCAAATGAAAAAAATTATTATATTCAAGAAAGAGAAAAAATTTTTGGTGAAATAATTGGAAAAAGTTCTGCAATACAAAAGGTAAAAGATGACATAACTAAAGTTTCTGGTAAAAATGTTACTATTTTAATAACAGGTGAAACTGGAACAGGGAAGGAATTAGTAGCATATACAATTTATAAGTTATCACAAAAAAAAGGACCATTTATTCCTGTTCATTGTGCTGCATATGCAAAAGGTATTATTGAATCAGAACTTTTTGGTCATGAAAAAGGTTCTTTTACAGGAGCAGAAAAACAAAGAATTGGCAAAATAGAACTTGCAGAAAATGGAGTATTATTTTTAGATGAATTGGGTGATATTCCACTTGATATTCAGGTGAAATTATTGAGGGTTATTGAAAATAGAACTTTTGAAAGGGTAGGCGGCAATAAGACATTGCATACAAATGCTCAGATAATATGCGCCACTAATAAAAATTTAGAAGAAATGGTCAAAAATAAACAATTTAGAGAAGATTTATATTACAGAATTAATGTTTATCCCATACATTTACCTCCATTACGTGAACGTAAAGATGATATAGAATTGCTTGCTAATTATTTTAGTAAAAAAAAAGGGTTTTTTTTTATTACCAGAGAAAATATTGAATTACTTAAGTCATATAACTGGCCAGGAAATATCAGAGAATTACAGAATATCATTGAAAGAGCACTAATTTTAAGTTCTGATAAAAATTTAAGAATAGATTTAGCTATGGGGGATATTTCACTTAAAAATAATTTTATTGATGATAATATTTCAGTAGATAAAAGTTTAGATTTTTTGATTTCTGAATTTGAAAAGGCAATCATAATAAAAGCATTAAAATCTAATAATTTTAATCAATCATTGACTGCAAAACAATTAAAAATCAAGCGTTCAACCTTGCAGTATAAGATTAAAAAACATAAAATTGAATTCAAAAATAATACAATTGGAGTTAAAGATGAATAAAATTTTTTATTTATTTTTTATTTTATTTATTATATATAATAATACATTATTATGTTCAAATGATTTGATTTTAGAATTAAAAAAACAAATTTCTAACTTAAATAATTTAAAAAAGTTAGTTAAATTAAAAGAAAGACAATTAAACAATTTAAAAATTTCCGGTAGTAAAAATGTCTGGAATTTTTTTGACAGAAATAATAATGAATCAGTTATAATGGTTAGAAATAGATTACTTAAGGAATTAAACAGTCTAAATATTAAAATAAATGATATAGAGAGTAATTTAATTTTAAAACGTAATTTTCTTATTGAAAAAATTGATGATATGATTTTAAATAAAGAATATTTAGAATTATTAAATTATATTGATGACTTATATTATGATAATTTAATTAAAAATCAGCCATCTAACGAAAAAATTGTAGACATTGAGTTGCAACACGAAAGGAATCTTAAAATTAATGAATACTTGTTAAAAATTAAAAAATTTATTGATTATCTTAATGTAAAAATTAATTTAATTTCAAAATATCATATAAATTATGACATAAATAATATAAAAAAACAGATAAATAATTTAGAAAACCAGTATAAATTAATCAAATAAATATGTAAAATAGTTCAGCCCCACCAGGAGTTTACTTGTAAAATTAGATATTTGTAGAAAACACTTAAAAAACGCTGTCATTGCAAGGAAGCCTAAAACTAGGGGCAGAAAGGGAAATAAGGGCGGGATGAGGCTGACGAAGCAATCTCGCAGTTAAAAAACGAAAGAATACAAAGAGAGAAGGCGAACGGTGATAAAAGCAAGATTGCTTTGTTAGGCTCATAAACGGTATAATAGAAGATAATGGTCGTCGTTCGCCTGACTTCGCAATGACAAAGCACTATGAGTCTTTGCAATAACGACTATATATGAGTCAATTTTATTCTACCAGTGGCTAAAATATTAAAAAAATATTTTTTATAGAACTTGACATTCAGGGGTATGCTATAATATAACATAATAGATAAGCATTTAATTGATTTGCATTTGTAAAAAAATACTAATATATTAGTAGTAAAATTTTACTTATAGTAACTAAACTATCACATAAATATATAAGTATTTTAAATCATGGCACAACCCTTTATTTTTAACTTCGCATAATGTATCTTATGTTAACTAATGAATAATAGAAATAAATTAACCCGCTGTTTTTATCAATTATTATGCTTAAAAGAAAATATTATTGAATTTTATTAATGTAAAATATTTAGAATATAAAAAATATCTTTAAAATATTGATATAATCTATCATTTAACAAGGTTTAAATTTTTCATATATACTTTTTCCTATTTAAAATTATAATAAAAAATAATAAGTCATTATGATTAATAAATTTGTCTAAGAATTAAATTTAAATTTTAAATTGGAAAATTTAGTTTTTTATTTAAAAATTAATAAATAATAATAAAAAATCTAATCAAAAGTTATCATATGAAATATAATAAAAAGTTAATGGTAATATATTTAAAAATAAAAATATTTAATTTAAACGAATTCTGGTGTGAAATAGGACTATGTTGCTATTTTAGTTAACTGGCAATTTACTAAAATTTTATATTAAATTTCATTTTAATAAGTTGGCAATAATGATATAAAGACAGATAAGTACCATATTTTTTTATGATTTTCATATATGCAACGTAAAAATTTTTGTTTTTATTTTTTTTTTAAAGTTTTTATTTTATATTTACAAAATAAATATAAATTTAATGCGTTTAATGCATATATAAACTTTTATTTTAAAACATTAATGCAAAACATTGATAAAAATAAATTTAATTATAATAAAAAAACAAATATCATTTTTATTAAACCATTGCATTAAAAATTTTTATACATTGTTTATTGAATTTATTATATAGTCAGCTGCGTTTAGTAATTCATTACTAATTTCAACACCATAACCAATATCTTTTGGTTGAATGGCATAAATTATAATTTCAACTTCTGGCAAATGTTCTTTTATATAATTTAAAATTATACTTACTGGAAACGTATGAGTTGAATAATTTTTTATATTAATTAAATCTTCAATACTAAATTTACGGATATCGCCAGGAGGACCATTAAAATCAGCAGCATCAAATAAAATTATTAACTTAGGTTTAAAATCAATGATCATTTCAATAAAATTTTCTAATAAAGAATTATCATTTGATATAATTAAAAAATTATTTCTTTTCTTTATATGTTTAGAAATATACAAACCTATTGAATCATCCTTTCTAAATTTATTCCCCTGCCCTATAATAACAGTTTTTTTATTACATATTTTAAAATTAAGCATAAACTAATTAAATTATTAAAATTTTTTACAAATATAAATGATAAAATATCATTTAAGTATAGTAATTTTTCAATTTTGTATATTTATAATAAATCATAATAAAAACTTTTTTTTATTTCATTCAAATTTTATTTTTAACATATGCGCTGAGCAAGAAATGCATGGATCGTATGCACGAACAAGCATTTCTAACAATTGTCTTATTTCGTCTTGCGATTTTTTTTCATTAATCCATACTGGAACAAATTTTCTCATATCATCTTCAATATTTTCAAGATTTTGAGCAGTTGGTATAATAAGATTTGCTGAAACAAGATTTCCTTTATTATCGTATTCATATTCATGAAATAAAATTCCTCTTGGAACATCTGCAACGCCAACACCACGTCCAGCTTTAGGTTTTACATCAACGGATAAAGGTTCCTTAAAGCCCATATCAAGAAAATGGTCAATAATTTCAATGGAATCCTCAATTGAATGTGCAATTTCTATCAATTGAGCATAAGTATTCATATAGGGATTATAACAAGGAACTTTAAATCCAAGAATATTTGCTATTTCCTTTGCGAATGGTTTTAAATCATTAAAACTTAAATTACACCGTGCAAGAGCACCAACCATATATGAATTTCTTTTATTTCTTGAATGTTTTGCTGTTGAATGTGGAACCACAAATTCTTTAATCATATCTTTATAATTTATATCATCCACCTGTTGCATATCATCGGATGATGTTATTCTACCTTCATAAATTGCAAATTCAGAATCTTTTTTTAATGCAATATATTCTGTTTCTCTTTCATATTGTGGAATTTTTACTGATTTTTTAAATAATTCTGCTGTAAATAATACATCATTTTTAGCATTTCTTAGTCGTTTTTTTATAGAATCAAGTTCTTCTTTTGTCGGAACCATTGTAACTCCGCCTACAATATTTCTTAACGGATGGACAGTTCTTCCTGCAGAAATATCGGATAAATCATTTGCAAGCCGTTTCATTTTTAATGCTAATTTAACAACATCTGGATTGGTTTTGATAAGTGGTAAAACGCTCGGGACATCAAGAAAGTCGGGAGTGGCAAGGAAATAAACATGAAGTGAATGACTTTGCATATTTTCGCCATGCATCATTAATTTACGTAATAATGTTGTTTGTTCATTTATTTTGACACCAAATGCAGCTTCGGTTGCTTTTATTGATGCATTGTTATGTCCAATTGAACATATTCCACAAACACGTGATGCAACGTAAGCAACATCCTTGTAGTTAACACCTCTTAAAAATGATTCAAAAAAACGTGGCGCTTCAACTATTTCTAATCGCAATTGTTTAATATCTCCATTAACAGCGTCTAAAACTATATTACCGTGTCCTTCAACACGTGTTAGATAATGAACGTTAACATTAATTTTGTTCATTTTTTCTCCTTATCATCTATTAATGTTATTTTATTTTTTGTAAGTTCCCATGAATTAAATAATTGAAGTCTTTTTTCAGCATATTCCAGTGACAATCCTTTTTCAATAATAATTTCTTTCATTCTTTCTATATTTGGTTTATCAATAAATCCCCTGCAACCCTCACAAACAAACCCATTTGATGGGCACCACGCATCACACCCACCTCTGGATATTAAACCAAGACATATTTCACCTTTATCATAAAGACAAATGTTCCCTTTTGCCTGACATTCGAGGCATACTGCAGAATCAGTAATTTCAGGCATTTTACCTTTAAGTAATGCTTTAACAACCATTAAAAATTCTTTATTATTAATAGGACATCCTCGTATATAATAATCAACTTTTACCACTGCATCCAGAGGCATTGCTTGTTCAAATGTTTCAAAGGGTTTTGCTTCTTCTGAATCAAATAATTTGTCATCATCTCCATAGGTTGCTTTTTTAACATCATTTATTTTAAACATATTTTTCATACTATTTACGCATCCATGTGTAGCACAAGCACCTAAAGCAACTAAAATTTTAGCATTTTCTCTAATTTTTTTAATTCTTGGAATATCAGACGGTTTTGTAATACTCCCTTCAACAAATGCAATAAGATAATCATCTGATTTTTCAGATATTGCCTCTCTAAAATTGACAATTTCAATATGTTCTAACAAATTTAAAAATTCATTTTCAAGATTTAAAACCTGTAATTGACAGCCTTCACAGGAAGCAAAATCAAAAAATGCAACTTTTACTTTTTTATTTTCAGGCATCATAAAGCCTCCACTTTATCTTTAAGAAATTCATAGGTGAATACAGGTCCATCAATGCAAACATGATAAGAACCTATTGCACAATGTGCACATTTCCCTACACCGCATTTCATTTGCCTTTCTAATGATAAATAAATATTTTTCGCTGGAACTGCCTTTTTTATTAATTCTAATAAAACAAATTTATACATAACAGGTGGACCACAAATAAGTATTTTAGAACCTAAATAATCAAAATCAATTTTATTAAATAATGTTGTTATTAACCCAACATTACCTTTCCATGTTGGAGATTCTCTATCAATTGTTATATTTAAATTAATACCTTTAGTTTTCCACGTTTCATATTCATCGGTAAATAATAGTTCTTTATCAGTTTTAGCTCCATAAAAAATAGTTAAACTTCTATAATTTTTTTTATTGTTAAGATAAAATTGTATTACTGAACGCAAAGGAACTAAACCAATTCCACCAGCAACTATTAATAAATTAGAATTTTTCATTTCTTCCATAGGAAAACCATTTCCAAATGGTCCTCTCAATCCTAAATACTCTCCATCCTCTAATTTATGCATTAAATTAGTTAAAGAGCCAACATTTCTTACTACTAAATCAAGAGTATTTTTTTTATTTTTATCTGAAGCAATAGAGATTGGGGCTTCGCCAACTCCAGGTATTGCAACTTGAACAAATTGTCCTGGCTTATGATCAAATTTTTTAAAATTTGACAAATCTAATTGAAAATATTTCTCTAATTCTGTTAATTTTTTAGTTTTTAAAATTTTTGTTTTTACAGGAAGATACAATGAATTTTTCATGATTTTATCTCCAATTGTCTTAATTTATTAAAAACTTCATCAGGTTTTATATTTGCTTTGCAATCTCTGCTGCATCTACCACATCCAACACATGCAGATTTACCATAAATATAAGAAAAAATTCTTTCTTTATGATAATATCTATGCCTTATTCTTGCTTTCAGACTTGACCTAAAATTATGGCCACCCGCTACCAATGCAAAGTTTTGTCTTAAACAAGAATCCCATGTTCTTACTCTTTCTCCTTCAATCAAATTCAAATAATAATCTTCTTTAATATTAAAACAATAACACGTCGGACAAACAATTGAACATCTTGTGCAGGCAACGCATTGTTTCCCAATTTCATCCCATATTTTGGATTCATAAGTTCTATCAAGTAATTTTGGTAAATCATGCATATCAACGTTTCTTTTATATCTTTTATTTTTTTCTGTATAAAATTCAGTTAATAATTTTTTATCATTTTTATTTAATGGAAAAAGTCCATTAATATTTTTTATCAATGATAAACCTTTTTTGGTTGCTATTTTAATATAAAATTTATTTTCTTTTAATGGAATTAAAAATATATCAAAACCCGAATCAATTATATCTGTTCCTGCAGATTTTGAAAAATTCCATTCATTGGGCATTGTGTCCATGCCAATAATAATTGCATTATCGCGTTTTTCTTTATAAAAATCATCAACATAGTTTTCAAGAAAAATTTTATCCATAAGTAATAAACCATGGATATCACATGGATGAACCCCAAATAAAATAAAAGGTTCATGAATTTGCTCATTTTTTTTATAATCAACATTATTACTATTTAAAAATAATAATTTTTCATTCGGTGGAAAAAAGAAATATTTTGGTGGTAAAATAGTAGTCTGTATTCCATCAATATAATCCCTGGAAATTTCATTAAAATTTTTTATTTGCGCCCAAACAACCCGTTTTTCTTTATTAACAGGAGCATAGGTTTTATATTTTGTTGAAAGAACTTCAATAAAGTTTTTTAAAACATTTACTGACATAATATATTCTAAATTTATGTTTTTAATTTTTTTATTTTTTTCTTTTACTTTATTTTTATTCATTTAACTTCACCTCATTAAATTTTATGTGAAAAATATATCATAAAAATTTAATTTGTCAATATTTTTTTTAATTTTATTTAAAAAAAGTGAAAAATATCACTTTCCATAAAGCATTTAAGCATATAAAAAAAATAAAAAATTTTGTAATTAATTCAGGTAATTTAATAAAAACAAACATTCTTTCATTGTCCCCATAAATTTTTTATTAAAAATATTAAAAAAATATGTTTCATATATAAGTGGTGTAAATAAATGATAAATTCTTCCCTTTCAAGAATGGAAACAAAAAAAATAACTTTAGAAAGAGTATTTTTATTTTAACAATACAAATGCGTCATTATACAATTTTTATTAATTTAAAGAATTTGGAGAAATTTCTGATTTTTTCTTACTGCTCTTGATAGTATTTTATAAATATTTGCTAAATAAAAAACTATTTTATGTTTTTAAAATTGATTTAACTAATTTTACCGCATCATAAGCATCTTTGGCATATTTTGCACCGATTTCATCTGCGTATGCTTGAGTTACTACAGCACCACCAATCATAAATTTACAATTAATATTTTGTTTTTTAGCCATATCTATTACTTTTTTCATTTCGGGCATTGTTGTTGTCATTAGCGCTGATAAGCCAGTAATATCCGCATTTAATTCTTTTGCTTTTTTTATAATATATTCTGAAGCAATATCTTTTCCGAGATCATGAATTTTATAACCATAATTTTTAAGCATTAAAGCAACTATATTTTTACCTATATCATGAATATCGCCTTTTACAGTTGCTAAAATTATTTTAATTTCTTTTTTATCTTCTGTTTTTTTTAAAAGCAATGGTTCTAAAATATTAAAAGCAGTTTTCATAGCATCTGCGCTTGCTATTAATTGTGGTAGAAAATAAATTTTTTTATCATATAAATCCCCAACCTGATTTATGGCAGGTATTAATATATTATCAACTATCTCTTCTGGTTTTTTGCCTCTCTCTAATTCCTGTTTTATAAGTTCAGGAATTTCTTCTTTTTCACCTTTAATTATAGTGTCATAAATAGATTTTTCTTTTTTAATTTCCTTTTTATCAGATTTTTTTATACTAGAATACTTTTGAATCCAGTTTCTACAATTTTTATCTTTTCCAGTTAATAATTTAATCGCATCTTTATTAACAATTTTTAAATTAGC
The DNA here is from genome assembly GCA_020722985.1 of Candidatus Methylomirabilis sp. Taxonomy (GTDB): domain Bacteria; phylum Oederibacteriota; class PGYV01; order PGYV01; family DYJU01; genus DYJU01. The sequence goes on along the minus strand of DYJU01000011.1, from coordinate 27,320 downwards.
AGATGGATTTGCAATTGCAAAATTTAATCCTGCTTTTTTAGATAAATGAAGAAAAGTAGAATTAATAATATTTCTTTCTGGCAATCCAAAAGAGACATTTGAAAGACCTATTATGGATTTAAATCCTTTTGATTTAATCCATTTTATAAATTTTAATGTTTCATTTGCCGCATTTTGATTGGATGAAACTGTCATAACTAAACCATCTATTATAAAATCATCACTTTTAAAGTTTTGCTTTGCAATTATTTTTAATGGTTTTTTTAGTTTTTTTATCCTATCAATAGAAGTTTGCGGAACACCTTTATCATCAACTGGCAATAGTATAAACATTGCGCCAAAATATTTTGCAATTGGCAATAGATCTTTTAATTTCTTTTTTTCGCAGGATATTGAATTTATTAAAGCCCTACCTGGATAAATTTTTAAAGCGGTTTTTATAACTTCTGGCGAAGAAGAATCAATACATAAAATAACATCCAAATATTTACATAAATAATTTACAATATCCTTCATTAAATGTTTTTCATTAATTCCTGGCATACCAACATTAACATCTAAAATTTTAGCCCCTTTTTCTATCTGTTCTACTGCTAAATTTCTTATTTCTATAAAATTTTTACTTTTCAAACTTTCCTGCAATTTAGTTTTTCCTGTGGGATTAATTCGTTCGCCTATTATTGTAAATTGATTTTTATTGCTCAAATCAATAAAACTTTTACCATTGGATAAAAGCATTTTCTTGTTTTCTTTAAGTAATAGTTTATCTATATCTAATTTTTTAATTTCTTTTTTCATAAGTTTAATAAATTCAGGAGAAGTTCCACAACATCCACCTACTATAACCGCGCCTGCTTTTATTAACTTTTTTGTATATGAAGCAAATTCATAAGCAGTCATAGAAAAAAAAGTTTTACCATCTTTTAATACAGGCATCCCAGCATTTGGTTTAGCAATCAAAGGTAAATTTGCATATTTTGCCATTGCTTTTATAACATCAATCATTTTATCAGGACCAGTTGAACAATTAGTTCCAATAGCATCTATACCGAGATATTGTAAAGATATAACAGCAGATTCTGGGCTGGTTCCAGTTAAGGTTCTTTTGCTTTCATCAAAAGTTAAACTAACCATTATTGGTAAATCACAAAGTTCTTTTATAGCAAAAATTGCTGCTCTTGTTTCCTGTATGTCCATCATAGTTTCAACTACAAATAAATCAACGCCACCTGCCAGTAGACCTTTTACCTGTTTTTTGTATTGCTCTATGTGTTCATTAAAATCTATATCACCGAAGGGTTCAGGAAAATGCCCGGTAGGGGCAATATCACCTGCCACTAAAATATTTTTTCCAGCAACTTTTTTTGTTAATAATGCCAATTTTTTATTTATAGAATAAACTTTTTTTTCTAAGTTAAATTCTTTTAATTTATATGGATTGGCGCCAAAAGTAAAAGTATATATTATCTGTGAGCCGGCTTTAATATATTCCTGCTGTAAATCATAAAGATAAGATGGATTTTCAAGAATCCATTTTTCAGGACAAACACCTGCAGGCATTCCCCTTTTTTGCAATTCTACCCCACTTGAACCGTCTAATAAAATAATACCTTTTTTTACCAAATTTTTAAATTGGGCTTTAGTCATTATATTTCTCTTATAAGTTTTTTATTCCAGCAATTGCAATAACAGATTTTTCTGGAATTAAAATGTTTGTAGATGTAATTTTAATTCCTATTTTTTTTAAATTAAGATGTTTATATATTTTATATTGAATATCTAAATTTAAATCACCATAACCTGGGCTAAATCGCTTAGTTAGAAATTTGTTTTCTCTTCGCAAATTAATCTGTAAATATTTTTCCAACCAATCCAGTAATCCATCTGCAATTTCTGATGCTGTAGCATCTAAAATTATAGCAAAAACCGGATCTCCTTTTTTTATCTCATAATCACGCTTTTGAATTATCTCTCCCCCTACAGTTGCAGACATTAAAACAACTTCATTACAATCTTTCAATAAATCAAAAATATTTTTACTTTTAATTCTTAATTTTTTATCTATTATAACTTCGTTATTATTTTTATTAATTTTTGAACAAAATTTATATGCAATTTTTTTTTTGCATAACTTCTCACTTATATCAATTAATTTTAGAAATTTTTTTTTATTATCATCAGATATCAAAGTTTTATTTTTTTTATAACCCAATCTGAATAAAATTAAATCATAGGGGATTTCAATATTTACATTATTTAAATAATAAATTTTATAATGCATTAATTATTTTGTATCAAAATCATATGTCTTGGTTCTTTTTTTAGGATTTAAAATTTTTATCAATAATATTAAAATTATTAAAAATGCTAAAATTATACCACCTAATATTATTAGATTTTGAGAAGGATTTGGTAATTCAACATATATATCAACTGGTAACTCCTTTTCAAAATTTGCAGCCTTAATATTTAAATAAAGTGGTAATTGCGGCGGACCATCATAACCCTGAATTATGTCAAACGTAAAAATAAGTTCTCTTTTATCATTAGGAAGAACAGTTTGAAGATTTTTTTCAGGTTCATAAAGTAAAACCCTTGGATTTTTGCTTTTTAAAGTTGCAGTTGTATAAAAGGAAACGGCATTTCCGGAATTTTCTAAGTTTAAAATCAAACTTATCTTTTTTTCAGTTTCTAATAAACCGTATAAATTATTAATTGTTTTAGGTTTCGCTATTTCATTTATTCGGATATTACTAATTTTAAAATCAATAATTTTTGTAACTGTTGATTGTAAAACAGGTGTTGGTTTTACATGTTTAATAATTTTTTTAACAACTGGTTTAGGAGTTGGTGTTGATGTTGGATTTGGAGTAGATGTGGGAACAGGTGTAAAAGTTTTTGTCGGATGGGGTGTTACAATACCTGAATCCAATAGAGTTGCATTTTCCTGCTCTTCTACCGGCGCCACTTCAATCAAATCATCGCTTACGGCTAAAATAATATTATTTAATAAAATTAATGTCCATAAATAACAAAAAATAACTAAAAACTTTTTCATATATGTCCTCCTCTCTTTTAAATTATAAATAATTTTAACACACTTTTATTTTTTTTCAATGTTAAATTTTTTATAATTAATAAAAGTCGCTAAAGTATAATCAATTAAAGAATATAAGACAAAAAGGGTAACTAAATAACTAAAAAAAATAATTATTTTATTTTTTAATGATAAATCAATATTAATAAAAAGTAAAGAAATCATAATTAATGAACTTACTCCCTGTATAAATGCTTTTAATTTTCCGCTGAATCTTGCAGAACAGTCAATTGAATATGAAATCTGGGCTATTCTGGTATAAGCCACGGTTAAATCCCTTAAAATCATAATAATAGGTACAAATGGTAAACATAGTCCTTTATATGCAAGTGTTCCAAATACAATTAATCTGGAAATAGAATCAGCAAATGGATCTATTATTATTCCAGCGAAAGTAACTAAATTATATTTTCTTGCAAGATGACCATCAAGTAAATCAGTTAATTCTACTAATAAAACACATAAAAAAGCAAATAAATTTAAAATAAATATATTCTGCATGTTTATTTTAATAACAATTAAAAAAACTAAAAAGGCAAAAAAAATTCGCGACAGGGTAAGTAAATATAACCAGAAAATTTTTGTTTTATCTTTAAATTTTTTATTTTTTATAATTATTTTAAACATTTAATATTTTTCTTCTAAAATTAAATTGCCTTGAGCATCATATTGTTTTAGATAAATCAATTTGCCTTTTTTATATAAACTTTCTATCTGGATACCACCATTTTCATAATAATTTTTTATGATACCATCAAATTTTCCATTTGTATAATAAACTTCCTGTTCTAATTTACCTGATTCATAATAAAGTTTAAAAAGTCCATTTCTTTTACCATTTTTATAAATTCCTTCAATTCTCAATTTGCCAGATTCATAATATTGCATATAAAGACCATCCAATTCATTATTTTTAAATGATCCTTCCTCCATTAATTTTCCTGTTTCATAGTAAAGTTTATAATAACCATTTAATTCGTTATTTTTATATGTAATCTCTGATTGTATATTGTTATTATCATAAAACATTCTTACTGTTCCATTGATTTTTTTCCCTTCTTTTTTTATTGTTCCATCAGAGTTATAATACCAACGTGCAATTTCAATATTATCTAAATAAAATATCTGTATATTAATATGCATTTTAGATATTATTTGATTCATTTTAACCTCACTTTTATATTTATTTTATAATGTTTTATACTTTTTTTCAATTAAATTTCCCAATCCTTTACTGATTTTTTTCTTTTTAATTTTAATATAAAAAAAATAATAAATAAAAAAATTAAGGTTATAATAATAAATATAATAATTTTAATCAGATAAAAATCAATTTGTTTATTAAAATGTAATCTAAATATTCTTAATTTTCCATCTTTGCAACCTGTTGATAAATAATTATAATCAGAAGAGATATCTATTGCATAAATTTCATCAGGATGCGAATTATCGCTATAAATGATTTTTTTAGTTTTTATATCAATAAAATTTAAAATCCTATCACTACCAGCTGTTATAAGTATTTTATTATCAGGTGAAAATTTTACATCCCATATAAGTGAATTATGTGGTTTAATTGACCAGATATGTGCAAAATCTTCCAGGCGAATTAAGGTAACATATGTGCTATTACCTGCAACTGCTAAATACTGAGAGTTTTTAGAAATATCAATAGAATAAATCAAATCCTGAAATTCCAATTCTATTCTATATTTAAAATTTGCCATGTTGTTTTTAATTATTTTCCCTAAAAAATTATCTTTGTCTATTTTAAAAATTTTTATTTTATTACCACTTGCTATTACTAAAAATTTGTCATTATAAGAAAATTTTGCATCTCTTACTGCATAATTTTTTATAGATTCCTTTTTAATTATATTAAAATTTTTAAAATTAATAATTTCATAACCATTAATACCTCCCGCAATAAAATATCCATTTTTTACTGAAAAATTTAAGGTAAATATTTGTCTAAAAGGCATTTCCCAAAATTTTAATAATTCAAAATTTTTCATATCCCATAACCTAACACCATTTTCCCTGTCCCCACTTAACAAATATTTGTTATTGAAAGAAACATCAATTGATTCAACTGCATTTATATTATTTAAAGTTTCAATTATATTATTTTTTTTAAAATCAATAATATTTATTCTTCCATCTAATCCCCCTGTTATAATATATCTATTATCTGTAGTAAAAATTAATGAACTTATACCTGATTGATGGCAGGAAAATTCATTTATTTTTTCTATAAATGAATAATTATTTAAATAGATGAAAAAAAATGTAATTAAACAAATAAATTTTTTTTTCATTTTTATCCGTTCTTTTTTTGTTCAACTATAATTGTATATTTAGGGTCAAGTTTAATTGCTTTTTCAAATTGTTTTTCTGCGTCTTTGAATTTATTTCGTTCCCAGAGTAAAACACCATATTGATAAAAAACTTCAGGGGTATCCTGTTTTAATTCTATTGCTTTTTTATATTCCTTTTCTGCTTCTTCATATTTTACTTGCTCGTGTAAAACTTTAGCAAATTCAAAATGGATAATATAATCATCATGAAAAAATTCTATCAATTTTTTATAATAATTTTCTGCTTCATTATATCTTACCAATCTAAAACATAATTTGGCAAGTTGATGTAAAGCTTCCTTATTTTTATTATCTATCTTAAGTATTGCTTTTAATTCTTCTTCGGTTTCAAAATTTTTTTTTATTTTTTGATAAATTGAAAATAGCCCGAAATGTAAATTTATATCATTCGGAGATAAATTTATCAACTCTTTATATTCATTAATAGCTTCGTCATATCTTTCACTTGCAATATAAAAATTAACAAGGGCATTATGAGATTTTATATCATTTTTATTGATACTTATTATTTTTTTATAAACCTCTTCTGCATCTTTATTTTTGTTTAATTTAATCAAAACTGTAGCATAAATCTGAAGCGCTTTTAATAAACCAGGTTCTATATCTATTACTTTTTTTAAAATGATTTCTGCATCTAAAAATTTTTCTTTTGATATATAAATATTTGCCAGAATCAGATATGCTTCCGTATATTCGGGTTTTTTTTCTATAATTTTTTTATACATCTCTTTTGCTTTATCCAATTCTCCTTTTTCAAAAGAAATTTTAGCCATTTCAATTAAAACATCTATATTATCAGGAGATAATTCTGAAATTTTTTCTAAAATTAAATTAGATTCTTTTTCTTTATTTAATGCCTTGTATAAATTTAATAACGAAAAATATATTTTTATATTACCAGGATTAATTTTCAATGATTTTTTATATGCAATTTCTGCCTTTTCATATTTATTTTGTCGACTTAATGTTTCACCTAAATAAAAATATGCATTTGCATTTTTTATATCTAACTGTAAAACATTTTCAAATTCTTTTTCTGCATCTAAAAATTTTTCTAATAAAAAATATGAAAGTCCTAAATTATAATGCACCTCAATATTATCAGGTTCTAAATTTAACGCTAATATAAGATAATCCCTGGCTTTATCAAAATTCCCTTTTTTCTGATAAATTAGACCGAGACCACTATATGCTCCGGCAATTTCATTATTAATTGATAATGCATTATTGAAATTTTCCTCTGCTTTTGTGTAATCTTCACTTTTTAAATAAAGCATTCCTAAATTATAATAAGCAAAAGCATTTTTATTATTTTTTTCTATTATCTTACTTAAAATATATTCTCCTTCTTTAAATCTTCCCAAATTTGAATAAAAAATATTTATAATATCGGGAATTGATGGATTATCAGGGTTTATATTTATTACTATATTAAATTCTTTTTCAGCATCATCAAATTTTCCAGTTTCATAATAAAATTTACCAAAAATAAAATGAAAATTATCATTATCCGGTTCTAATTCAATTACTTTTTTAAAACATTCTTCTGCCAATTTCAAATTTTTTGTTTTAACATATAATTGTCCCAGATTAAAATAAGCATCGGTAAATAAAGGGTCAATATCTATTACTTTTCTAAAATTATTTTCTGCATCCTGCAATTTATTTTGTTTAAACTTTATTAATCCAATCTTATAATATGCCATTTTAAAATTATTATCCTTTTTTATAACTACTTCAAAAAATTTTTCAGCATCAAAAAGTTTATCATTTTCATAATATAATTCCGCTAATTGAAAATATGAATTTACATTTTCAGGATTTATTTTAATTTCTGATTTAAAAAAGTTTTCTGTTTGAAAAAAATCGTTATTATAATAATTAATCATTCCAAGATAGTAATTAACATTCTGATAATTATTCTGCATATTCATAATTTTTTGAAAATAAAATTTTGCCTCTTCAAATTTATTTTGTTTAAAATATAGAATACCTAATTGATAATAGGAATAAATTTCTCCAGGTTTTAATTCAATAACTTTTTTAAATGAATTTTCAGCTTTTTCAAAATTTAAAGTATCTAAATAGATCATACCGATATTATAGAATGCTTTTGTAAAATCTGGTTTTAATTCTAAAACTTTTTTAAAATTTAAAAGTGCATTGTTATAATCTTTTTGAATATAATATATTGAACCTAAATAATAATAAACCTGAAAATTTTCTGGCATTATTTCCTGCGTTTTTTTAAAAAAAGTTAATGCTTCATCATACCTTTTTTCATTATAATAAATATTACCCATCGTTAAATAGACTTCGAAAAAATCAGGATTTAATTCCAGAGTTTTTTTAAAATTTACTTCTGCTTCTTTTATATCCATCAATTTGTAATATATTTTACCTAACTCATAATATGCACAAACACATGATGGATTTATACTTAATATTTTTTTTAATATATTAATCGCTTCATTTATTCTATTTTGAGATTTTAAAATATTGGAAAGCAATATATATGAACCATCAAAATCAGGGATTAATTCAATAACATTATTAATAAGTATTTCCGCTTCTTGTATTTTGTTTTTTAAAAATAATACCTGTGCAATTAAAAATGCAAAAACACCTAACACTAAGTGATTTTCTAATGTTTTTGAATAAAAAGGCATATCATTTTTTAAATCCATACATTTATTTATATGCCCCTGATTTAATAAATCTATATCAAATTTTTTATCTGCCTCTTCATAACGAAGAAAAAAATGTCCAGGCACCATAATTCCATATAAAGGCAAATATAAAACTTCTGCAATTAAAAGATATAAGATACCAATTGTTAAAGATATTCCCTCTTTTTTTTGTATTACCGTATTTATTGAAATTAAATTATAAACATTTTCATTTTTTAATAAAAATTCATTATTCTGTTCTAAAAATGCCCTATCAAAATTTTTATTACATTTTATAGAATTTTCAATAAAAAAATAATTATTTAAAAGATTAATTTTATCTTCAACTGAAAGGTCAGGCGTTATTTTTTTTCTTAAATTTTCTATTAAGTTATTTATCAAATTTTTACAGTTTTCAATATTTAAACTCTCATCAATAATAGATGATAAACCAATAATTGATGAAACAAAATTAAAATTGTGTAAATCTTTAGGTAGATATATTTTTGTTTTTTCTTCAAATTCTAAAGCCATATTATTACCTTTTATTTTTAATTTCGTTTAATATTTTTTGCACATTTGAATTATATGGATAAATATTTAATGATTTTTTTAAATAAATTTCTGCAATATTTAAACGCTTTTCCGAATAATATAAAAGACCTAAATTTGTATTGGCTGCCAGATTATCAGGATAAATTTCAATTACCTTTTTTAATGTTTCTTCTGCTTTTGTAAAATTTTGTTCTTTTATGTAAATATATGCAAGATTATTATATACCTCCGGTAAATCAGGTAAAATATGTAATATTTTGTTATATAGAATTTTTGCTTTTTCAAAATTCTTTTTCATTTCAAAAATAATCCCTATATTATTCAAATATGCAGCAAGTATCTGTTTTTTATTTAATTTTTTACCATATAGTAATTTATCCTTATTTAAAATATCAATTCCAGAATAAGAAAAATAATCATAAAATTCTTTTCCGCCATAAGTTGTTTCAACATTAATCCCTGTTCGTCCTTCTGTTTCATATCTGACAAACATATGACCTGGTATTAATATCCCATAAATTGGCAAATTTAATTTCTCAGCAATAATTAAATAAATAATAGATAAACTCAAACAAATGCCTTTTTTTCCATTTAAAATTTTATCAAGGGAATGCAAATTAACCCAATCATTGTGTTTAATAGGGTTAATTAGATATTTTCCTGATAAAAAATCATTTGCATTATTATCAAATTTAAATCCATATTCTTCAAAGAAAAATTTATTTATTATTTTCATTATAATTTCGGAGTTCCCTTCTTCTCCTATTTTTAATTTCAAAATTTTTATTATATTATTAATTTCATTATTAATATAATTGACGTCTAAATCTTTTACAAAAATTTTATTAATTGTTATGATTTTATCAAAAAGATTTATATTTTTTTCATCCTGGCTATCAAAAATATTATATAAATCAGATTTAAATTTATTTAATTCAAATTCATTATAAATTCTTTGAATTATCATAAATAGCAGTATTCCCGCAATCAAAGAAATTAAAATAATAAATATTTTTTTCATAAAATATCTTTACCTTTTTATAATAATTTAGTTACTATAAAATAAAATTTGTCAATATATAAATTTTTCGTTTATGTCATTGCGAAATCAGGCGAATGAATTCCTTTATCTTTTATTCTCCGTGGGGTAGACGCCCAACGTCTCTACCTTCTAAATATTCCCTCTATCTTCTATTCCACCGTTCAATTGAACCTGACAAAGCAATCTTGCTTTTATTACCTAATGCCTTTTCACTTTGTTTGCTCCTATCTTTTAACTGCGAGATTGCTTCGTCAACCTCATATTACCCTTATTTTCTCTTCTTAACTTTCCTTTCGGCTCCCTCTCCCTAAGAATGACAAAGCCATGTATTTTTTTTCTAGTAGATACACTTTTACAAGTAGACTTCTGGTGGCTGAACTAATACAAATTTTTAGAACTTCTATATTTAATTTTTCTATAATCTTTTTTCATTCGCATTGCAAAAATTTATTGTGTTCTATCATTGTAAGTTAAGTAAACGATAAAATCTGCTTCTATTAACCCGTTAATTTCCATTTGACAAAGCGACCTTGCTTTTTTCTTCTTAATACCTTTTAGTAGCATTGCCTTTTTCCCGGTTTCAATTGCCAGATTGCTTTGTTAGATTCAAATCCTTGTTTCTCCTTTTACGTTCCATTTTTAACTTTTTTCGCAATGACAAACTTCAAAGGTTTTCTACCAATATCTGAACTTTTACATATTAATTTCTGATGTCTGACCTTTTACTTATTTTTTGTTATTATAATTCATAAATTATAATATTGCAAATAATATTAATAAATCTTTACTAATTTTACCCCTTTATAATAAAAATATAAAATATCCCTATAATTTTTACCACTTTCTGCCATTTTTTTTGCGCCCTCCTGTGATAAACCAACGCCATGCCCCCATCCTGTTCCTTCAAAATATATTTCGTCATTTTTCTGCTGTATTGAAAAATTTGTACTTCTTATTCTATCAATGCCTATAAAATTTCTAAAATCTTTTGATTTAATTTCAAAAGTCCCATTATTCCCATTTATTTTTATTTTATCAACTCTTCCACTTTCTGTTCTATTTAATATCCTTATTTCATAAATATTTCCTGTTATAATTTTATTATTTCGTAGGCATTTTGAAATTTCCTTTAACGAAATTTTTAAATTCCATTTATAATTTTTCCCATTTAAACTGTAAGGATCATCTATGCTTTTAAGGTAATCAAATTTCCCTCCCCAAACTTCTTCAGATGAGGCAGTTTTTCCTCCACTGTTAGCATGAAAAAAAGCCTGAATAATTTCATCATTATAAGTTAAAACTTCTCCTTTTGTTTCGTTTACTACTTTGTTTGTTCTTTCGTGTTCTGCATCATAACCCAGATAAACCTGTGATAAAACACTATTAGAAAGATCATATAAAAAGTTTTTGTTTTTATTTAAATTATAAATTGCAAAACTCCTTGCCGCAACTGTTTGTACTTTTAAAACTTCGGCATTCCATTTTGGAGATATTTCCGCAGGTAAAACTCCATATAAATAGCTATCTAAATAAATTTTATTAATAAATAGCAAATTATTATCTTCCGAACTTACAATAATGCTTCCACGATACCTTTTTTTATTTACTTTTATTAAATTATTTTCTGCTAAAATTTGAATTGTTTTAGAGGCAATTATATTATCATTCACAATTATTTGGTTATTTTTTAATTTAATTTCATATTCTCTTTCAGGTTTAATATTAATATTTTCTAATTTAAGATAAGCATCAGAAGAAATTTTTACTTTATTGTTTGTTTTTAAAATTAAAATTTTTAAGAAAATATCTTTCTTATTTATCCCTGAATTTTTTTTTATTTCTGAATAAACATTATTCATTGAAACGCATGAAATTAAAAAAAATAAAATAACAGCAATAGTTAATTTAAAATCAATTTTTTTCATTTTTTATATATAAAAAATAGAATAAGGGACAAAATAATACTCAATAAAATTGAAGTTGTAATTGGAAAATAAAAAGAAAAATTATTTTTTTGAACAAAAATATCTCCTGGCAGATGTCCAAAAGGAAAAAATTTAGCAAATTTAATTAAAATACCAGATAAAATAAAAAATATTCCAATAACTATAAATATTTTACTTAAAATTTCTAAACTCATAAAAATTAATCCCCCATGGTTGCGCTAATAACTTCATCGGGAGTTGTTAAACCATTTTTTAATTTAATCAACGCTGCTTCTCTTAGTGTTTTCATGCCGTATTTACAGGCAATTTTTCTTACTTCCGAAGCATTCTTGCTTTGCATTATTGCTGATTTGATTTCTTCGTTTATTTCCATCTGTTCATAAATTGCAACTCTCCCCTTGTAACCCGTATTGTTACATAAAGAACATCCCTCTCCTTTATAAAATTTGTTTGCTTTAATATCTTCTTCTGATAATCCTATTTCCTTTAATAAATTATTATCATATTTAAATTCTTTTTTACATTCCGGACAAATTTTTCTTAAAAGGCGCTGGGCCAAAATTAAAATTACCGCAGAACCTATGTAGAATGGCTCTATACCCATATCAGCAAGACGGCTGATTGTTGTAGGCGCATCATTTGTATGTAAAGTTGAAATTACAAGATGTCCGGTTAATGCTGCTTTAATAGCGATTTCAGCAGTTTCCTGGTCTCTGATTTCGCCAACCATTATTACATCCGGATCCTGTCTTAAAAAAGATCTTAACGCACTTGCAAAAGTTAAATCAGCATCTGGATTCACTTGAACCTGATTTATATTAGGTAATTGATATTCTACAGGATCTTCTACAGTCATTATATTAATATCAGGACTGTTTATGGTACTTAATGCAGAATAAAGTGTCGTGGTTTTACCACTTCCAGTTGGTCCTGTTACCAGAATAATTCCATAAGGACTGTTGATTGCTTTTTGAAATTTAGAAAGTTCATCTTGTTCAAAACCTAATTGAGTTAAATCAAGGTTTAAGTTGCTCTGGTCTAATATTCTCATGACTATCTTTTCCCCCCAGACAACCGGCAAAGTAGAAACCCTCAAATCAATAGTTTTATCTTTTACTTTAATTTTTATTCTTCCATCCTGGGGTTTGCGTCTTTCAATAATATCAAGCCGAGCCATAACTTTAAAACGCGAAACAATCGCTCTTTTATATGATAAAGGTATATCCGATTGTTCAATTAATGCACCATCAATTCTGTATCTTAATTGAACTTTTTTTTCAAATGGTTCAATATGTATATCGCTTGCCCTTTTTTCAACAGCATCTGCAATTATTGAATTGCATAATTTTATAACTGGCGCTTCATCAACTGCTTCTGCATCCTCAGTCTGAGGGGTTTCTTTTAAAATCTCAAGTTCAGCCTCAGAAGGTTGTTTAAGGTCTTTTAATGTTTCAGCCATTGCACTTTTATCTTCTTTGGGTAATGTCTGGTCAATTGCAAGTTTTATATAAGATTCTGGCGCAATACCTAATTCAGCATTTAAGGAAGTTTTAAATTTTAATTCTTTTACAAATGATAAAATCTCAGGATGCATTGGATCAGCACAAGCAAATAATACATTATTACCATTTTTTTTAACTGGAAAAATATATAAAGATTCTGCCTTTGAACGAGAAATAATACTTAAAATTGAAGGGTCAACATCTATAGATAATAAATCGATATATTCTATTCCTGTTAATTTGGCAATTTGCTTTGTTATTTCTTCTTCATCAAAACCTAATAATGCTAAATTAAATCCAATACCTGATTTGTTTTGTTGTTGCATTTCCTTTGCTTTTTCATACATTTCCTCTGTAATAAACCCTTGTTCTACTAATTTTTCCCATATATTAGCCACTAAAATGCCTCCTTTTAATTTTATATAATTATAAATTTTTTTATATCTATTGTAAATTAAATTTTTAAGAAATTTTACTTATTCCAGCTAATCCAAGCATTATTTTCACCAATTATACTTTCTAATTTTTCAATCAATTCTTCAGAAATTTTTATTTTTTTATCGTCAGATAAATTTAAAATAAATTCCTTATTATTTTTTGTAATTATATGAAAAATAACTTTTACATTTCCTTTTTCTTTAAATAATAAATTTTTTATTTCATTTAATTCAATATCCTCTAATCCAATTTCTCTTATACGTATATGTAAAAATTCACAGAGTTTATATGCTTCATCCAGAGTAATTGCACTTTTAGCAAAGAGATAAATGTTATTATCATAGAAACTCAAATTTCCCCGAATCATTATCATTACATTTTCATTAAATAATTCTTTTTTATCTTTGGGAACCCTGTCAGTGACAATAACTTCTAATTTACCTGTCAAATCTTCTAAAAAAAAATGTATGTTCTCTTTACCCTGGTTGGTTAATTTACTTTTCAAATCAAAAATAATGCCTGATACAATAACCTCATCATCAATATTATAATTTTTTAAATCCTTAATTGGTATTGAAATATTTTTTATTAGTTTCTCATATCTTGCTAATGGATGCCTCGACATATAAAAACCTAAAACTTCCTTTTCATAATTTAACATTTCACTATCGGACCATTCTTTAACCTGTGATAAATCTCTTTTGGTTTCAACTTCAAATAAGAAGCCCTGTCCTATACTCAAATTTTTTTGTTTTATTTCTGCTTCTTTTAAAGCATCACCTATTGAATTAAAAAGTTGCGAACGTGAAATAAGAGTAAAATCAAATGCACCGCTTTTTATTAAACTCTCAATCGTTTTTGAAGTTATAGTTCTTGAATTAATTTTTTCACAAAAATCATAAATATCTTTGAAATCTCCGAGTTCTTTTCTTGTTTTTACTATATCAGTTGCAGCAAGTATTCCTACATTTTTTACTGCTGCAAGGGCATAGCGTATTGTATTTTTTTCTATTTTAAATTCAACATCGCTTTTATTAATATCAGGTGGTAAAATTTTAATGTTATTCTTTTTTGCATCTTCAATATATTCTGCAATTTTATCAGTTTTTTCTATAACGCTTGTTAAAAGGGCTGTAAAAAATTCTAAAGGGAAATTTGCTTTTAAATATGCTGTTTGATATGAAAGTATCGCATATGCTGCAGCATGTGATTTATTAAATCCGTATTCTGCAAATTGTTCTAATTTATCAAAAATAAGTTCTGCTTTTGTTTTACTATATTTATTTTTAATTGCCCCTTCTATAAATTTAACTTTTATTTTTTCCATTTCGCTTATTTTTTTCTTTGCCATAACTCTACGTAAATTATCTGCTTCTGATAAAGAAAAACCAGCCACAATAACTGCTATTTGCATCACCTGTTCCTGATAAATTGGTATTCCATAAGTTTCTTTTAAAAAATCATATTTTTTCAAATCTTCCAATCCTTCTATTTTTGTAATGTTGCCCTTTTTTCTATTTATATAATCATCAATCATTTTCATAGGACCGGGTCTGTATAATGCAATTATTGCTATAATTTCTTCAAAAGAAACTGGTTTTATTTTAATTAAAATATCTCTCATCGGTTCGCTTTCAAGTTGAAAAACACCGTTGGTATTTCCTTCAGAAAGTAATTCATAAACTTTTTTATCTGAATAATTTGAGTTACTAAAGTCTATATCTATATTTTTATTTTCTTTAATCAATGAATTTGCTTTTTTTATAACAGTTAAATTTCTGAGCCCTAATATATCAAATTTTAAAAGCCCTAATTTTTCTAAAAATTCCATTGAATATTGAGTCATAAATCCTAATTTTCCTTTTTTATTTTCTTCTTCGCCTTCTCTTGCTAAGGTTAAAGGAACTATATTCAATAAATCATCTGGTGAAATAACAATGCCAGCAGCGTGTGTAGAATATTGTCTTATTAAACCTTCGATTCTCATTGCATATTTTACTATTTCTTCTCTTGTCTGATTTTTATTTATATAATTTGAAAATTCTTCATTTGAAATGGCATTTTCAAAAGTAATATTGGGACCTTCGGGAACTTTTTTCGCTAATAAATCAACTTCTTTTAAGGGGACGTCAAGAACTCTTCCTACATCTCTTATTGCCTGTCTCGGTTTTAATGTCTGGAAAGTAATAATCTGGGCAACTTTGTTTTTACCAAATTTATTAACTATATAGTTAATTATTTCTTCTCTACCTTCATCTGAAAAATCAATATCTATATCAGGTGGAGAAATTCTATCAGGATTTAAAAATCTTTCAAAAATTAAGCCATATTTTAAAGGGTCAATATTAGTTATACCAAAAATATAAGCGATTAAACTACCTGCTGCGCTCCCTCTTCCAGGTCCTACAGGGATATTATTTTTCTTTGCATATTCAATTATATCTTTTACAATAAGAAAGTAACCTGCGTATCCCATGTTTTTTATTATTTCTAATTCATGCTCAAATCTTTTTTTTACTTCTGCAGTTATATTTTTATATTTATTTTTTAAATACTCCTTTGCGATTTTTTTAAAATATTCCTCATAAGAAAGTGAAGAATCATCTATTTTATAAACAGGCATATAATAAGGTCTTTCCTTGGGCGGTCTGGGTAGTTCAAAATTGCATTTATTTGCTATATCAATCGTTCTTTGTATTGCATCCTCATCTTCTGGAAAGACTTTTTGTATTTCTTCATAAGTTTTAAAGTAAAATTCATTTGTTTTAAATTGCATCCTGTTTGTTTGTTTTACAGTTTGACCGGTTTGAATACATAATAAAATATCATGAATTTTAGCATCTTCTTTTTTTATGTAATGAACGTCATTGGTAACCACAAGAGGAACAGACATTGTCTTGCTTAATTCTTTATATGTTCTGTTAACAATTATTTCTTCATCCAAGCCATGATTTTGCAATTCTAAATAAAAATTATCCTCCCCGAAAATTTTTTGATAATCAATAATTTCTTTTTTTGCTTCTTCAATATTATTTTCTATAATCAGTGCAGGAATTTTTCCTTTTATGCAGGAAGATAAACAGATCAAACCCGATGAATACTGGCTTAATATATTTTTATCAATTGATGGTTTATAATACATTCCTTCTGTGCTTGCTATGGTTGAGAGTTTAATTAAATTTTTATATCCAGTTGCATCTTTAACTAAAAGTAAAATATGATTTTTTTCTCTTGTGTTGTTTTTAATATTTTCTACAATATAAAGTTCTATACCGATAATTGGTTTGATACCTTCTGTAACCAATGATGTATAAAAGTCAACAACCCCGAATAGATTACCGTGATCGGTAATTGCAACAGAAGACATATTATTTTTTTTACAGTTTTCAATTATTTCTTCTATCCTGCACATCCCATCTAAAATGCTATATTTTGTATGAAGGTGTAAATGCACAAATTTAGAAATCACTAAAAACCTCAGAATAAAATTTATTTAATTTGATAAATTAGAACTCGTATTTTTTTTCTAAAATCCCTCATTATCATAACAAATGACCAATTTTTATTTTCAAAAAATTTTTTTACTTTATCAGCCATTTTATCACCAAGTTCAAAAATTAAATAACCATCTTTTTTTAGAAAACTCTTTCCATATCTGGCAAATTTTTTATAAAAAGTTAGACCTTCATATCCGGCTAAAATAGAAGTTTTAGGTTCTTTTTTAACTTCTATTTGTAAAGTATTAAATTCATCTTCTCTTATATATGGTGGATTTGAAACAATAATATCAAATTTTTTATTTATCTCTTTTGTTTTTTTGAAAAAATCACCAGGAACAAACTCTACTCTACTATAAACATTATGTTTTTTTGTGTTTAATTTGGTTAATTCTATTGCTTTTTTATTAATATCAAAACAATATGCTTTTTTTATTTTATTGATTTCTTTGAGAAGTGTTATTGCAATGACACCTGTCCCGCAACCACAATCAGCAATTGTTATGTTTTTATTTAAATTGCTTTCAATGGTTTTAACAGCATCTATAATTGTTTCGGTGTCAGGTCTTGGTATAAAAACACCTTTTTGAACAATAAATTCTCTATCATAAAAATATTCTGATTCTAGAATATATTGCAAAGGTTCGCCAGAAAGTCGCATTTTAATATATTTATCATATCGTTTTTGTGAGTTATGAGACATTTCCTGTTTAAACATAACATATAAAGTTTCTCTGGTAGTCTTTAAGGTATGCAATAAAATTTCTTCTGCCTCTTTATAAGCATTATAATTATTCTTTATAACTTTTTTCAGTTGTGTTTTTGCTTTATTTAGTGCCTCTATTATTTTCATAGTAAAATTCCTCTTTTTTATTAATGTAACAGTTTAGCCACTGGTAGAATAAAATTAGTCTATAAATAAATTTTTGTTTTGTCATTGCGAAGTCAGGCGAATGATAACTTCTGACTTCTATTCCCTCGTTTAATGAGCCTGACAAAGCAATCTTGCTTTTATTACCGATCGCCTTCTCTACTTGTTTTCTTACTCTTTTAACTGCCAGATTGCTTCCTTAAGCCTCATACGCCCTTATTTCCTATTCTGTCTTTTTCTTTCGGCTTCCTCGCAATGACACCGCCATGTGTTTCCTTACTAATAGCCACACTTTTACAAGTGGACTTCTAGTGGCTGAACTATTACTTATTAATTATACCTTTTTTTTATAAATTTGTAAATATAAAAATTAGAATTTTATATGATATTTTTTTATTTTCTATTAATTTGTTTTAAATATTGATTTTTTGAATTTTTTTTATGCGTTGGTTTAAATATTGCTATTTTTTTAAATATTTATTATATTTAAATGCATTTACTAATATGAAATTTTTACCATGACCGGGATATATTATAGAACTTGTGTCAAATTCCGAAAATAATTTTAAACTTTCGTATAATTTCATTTTATTTCCTGTTGGTAAATCCCATCTACACCAATTGTATCAAAAAATAATGTATCGCCTGAAAATATGTTATTTTGTATTTTAATAACTACACTTCCAGCAGTATGGCTAGGAGTATGAAAAATTTTAATTTCGTCATCTAAATCAATTATTTTACCATTAAAAAAATTAATTCCGTTTATCTCTATCAAATCATTAAAAAATATAGATAAATTTAGTTTGGGATTTAAAAGAAGTGCTCTTTCTTTTATATAGGCATAAACTTTATTTTTGTTAAAATGCTTTATTGATTTAATATGATCATAATGACCATGAGTAAGAAGAACTATTTTTTCTTGTTTATTGTTGATTATTGATTTAATTTCATTTCATCATAATTTGTCCCAGGGTCAATTATTATAATTTTATCATTTAGTAATAATACATAGGTATTTTCATCAAAATCCTTATTTTTAAGCGTTATTATTTGCATTAAAAATTATTCAATGCTAATTGAATCAATATAAATATACCCATTAAAATTTTTAGAATAATCACCCTGACCAACTTTAATACCAAATTCAACAATATTTTCCTTTTCACTATCTGGAATTAATGTCCCAGAAGGAGTTGTCATTTCATCAACATTTACTTTAATTTCAGTCCAGACACCTTCAACTACTATAGTTCCCTGTTTAAGATTTGTCCATTGCCCAGGACTTTGATACCATGCCCAGTTTGGCGCTCCTGTTTTAATATAAAAATTAGAGCCATAAGGAGATTTTTCATCAAAGGCATTGCCAGGTATCCATACATAAGCTTTTAGTTTTTTCCCTTTAAAATTCTGCGGTGATCCAAATGTCATACTTAACAAACCACCTTTGTAATTTGTTACTCCTCTATAATCACATTTTATTTTTAAAGATTTTTTCCCTTTATATGCTCTGTCTGAACTTAACTCCTTACTTACAAATGAAAGATTATCTGAAGCAGCATTTAAAATAAAACCATGATCACTTAATTCAAAATTATAAGTTGATAAATCATCTCCGCCTTTTGAAAGTTCAAGAGTGGAAGTAGGATATTCTTTTATATATCCGCAAGATATTATTAAAAAAGAAAATAATACAACTATAAAAATTTTTTTCATTTTTTACCTCCTTTTAGTAACCATTTCTATTTATCAAATTAGCCCATCTTATAAATTCATTGATATAAATGGTTTCAGATAGTCTTACTTCAAATCCATCACCATAAGCATAATTTTCATCTGTAAGGAACCAGTAATTTGCGCCATTACCGCCATTTTCAAAAAATATTTTTGTCATTTCGCTGATCCATTTTGCTTTTGGATATTCTTTATCGTTTTTTCCTATGCCATATTCTTCCATTACAACTGGTTTACATATTATATTATGTCCATCGTTTATCCATTTTTTTATTAGCCATTCGGTAGTACTCAAAGAAAAGTGATTATGTGAATAAGTCGGGTAAATATGAAATGTGCAAAAATCAATATTTTTTGGTTTATGACATAATATATAATCTGCCCACGAATAATGTGTCCCATCATCTTTTAAAAAGAACCCCTCTAAACCTGTTGTTACAAGATGATTCGGATCAACAGATTTAACATAGGTTGACATTTCATCAATCCATTGTGCAAGTGTTTGGCTGGATTGATCCGCTTCATCCCTTGGTTCATTGCATAGGTCATATGCAAAAATTGTTGGATCATTTTTGTATAATTTCCCATTTACAGTATTTTTTCTATTTGCAATTTTTACTATTGATTGTTTATAATATTTTTTTGCATTTTCATCTGTCCAGAAATCATTTTTAGAAACTCCGCTCCATCCAGCAATTACTTTTATACCACCATAATATTCCCAGTTATCAGTAAAATGTAAAATTACTCGCAAACCATATTTTTCTGCAGCAGCCAGGACATAATCTAACTCTTTATAAGCGTCTTCATTAAAATAATCCTTCCCTATTCTAAAAAATCTATTTAAATTCTTTTTATCTACTTTATCAAAACTTTCTGCCTCTGCATTTGAACCAACACGAATTACTTTAAAACCGATTTTTGCCGCTTCACTTAAAATATAATTTATGGTATCTTTTCCAGCGTTTCGTAAATAATAATTGCTGGTTCCTAAATATTTATATTCTCTATTTCCATCGTAAAATTTTGTTCCTTTTACAGTTATGAAATTATTACTTCTTTTAAATGGAACTGTTTTTTTTCTCGTTAATTTAAGTGTTTGAAAAGTTTGAACCTTACTTATACCAGTAAAATTGGCACTTGTAGTTTTAATAATAAATAAATAACTGCTTTCTGGATTAAGACCGTTTAAAACAATTTCTGAGTTATCTTTAGAAACGCCAATAGTTTTAGTTTTATTTTTTAATGGAAAATTCTCATCATAATATATTTCGGTATTCGCAGATTGATTTATCTCAAAATTTATTATTGCTGATTGCTGGTCAGGTTTGACAGAAATGTTTTTTACAGTAATTATTGGCATTTTTTTACAGGAAGTACCTTTGGAAGTATTTATAAAAGAATTTGTTAAATTATTATCATTAAAATTGTATGCACCCTTATAATTTGAATAAACTCCAAAACCACCGTAATTATAAATTAAAACATTTCCATAATTTTTAAAAAATATATCAGAAATATAAGAAATTGAATTTAATTTATTATCAGTTAAATCTCCAAAACATAGTAAAACAGGTTTATTTACATTCATAAAAAATTGTTTGTTATAATTAATTATTGATTTTGCAACAGATTCTAAATTTGTATTTGGTGTTAAAAAAATATTATAAAAAACCAGGTCGATATTTGGATTTAAAAATATATCATAGGTATTAATTATCTCATTTGATGTTGACATTTTTTTAATATTCACTGTTACAAGACGTTGCTTGTCATTTATTTTTATAAATTTCGCAATCTCATTTATCCAATTATACAAAATTTTCCCATCTTCATCATGATTGTCTTCAATTTCATTGCATAAATCCCAGGCAAAAATTGTTTGATTATTCTTATAACGCATGATAAATTTTAATAAATATTTTTTGAAATATTCTTTACTTATTTTATCTTTAAAAAATATATCTTCATGATTTCCGCCGAGCCAATCTTTAAAAACTTCCTTCCCACCATACGTTTTATTATTATCCATCAATGTTATAATGACTTTTAAATTTAAGTTTTGAGATTTTTGTAAGATAAAATCAACTTTACTAAACATACTTTCATTATAAACTCCTAACATTTTTTCAAATGCATAATGTGTATTCCCACGTGCGGATGCAAAAAATCTGACTAACTTAATACCTGATTTTGATATTTTATTCAATGCTGACTCTATTTCATTATTTGATAAAAAAGTAAGATAAGGGACATTAACTCCTATAACACAAACAGGATTATTGGTTTCATCAATAATATCTGCATTTAAAATAGTAAAACCAGAAATTAAAACAGGTAATAAAAAAATTATCAATAAACAAAAATATTTTTTCATAAATTTCCTCCTGAATAAGTATTAAAAATATCCTTTTATTGTCAGGGTTATCATATTTTTTGTTTCATCTGAAGCATTTTCTAACCAGTAACCTGTAAATGGTGTTGAACCATAACTTATATTCATTGTTAACAGGTCAAAAAGTATTGCAGAAATTTCAGCATAAAAGTTGCCAAAAGTTTCTTCGTTTTTTATTATGTGCTTATAATTTGTGACAAATTCTAATTCTCTGAATGGTTTGTATTTAATTTCAACAAAACCAGTAATTCTTGATGTATCAATATCTTCATAAATATCTTTTACCGCATTGTAAATTGTATCACGTATCCTTTCGTATCTTCCGAGCAATTTAGAACTTATCTTATTTCCCCAGAGAGAAATATTTGTTAAAAAATTAAATGTAGTGGCCGGGACTCGTGTATCAATTTGATTTGCTGATTTATCTTCTGCGTTACCTTCATAATTATATTTAAAATAAACATCGTAATTATAAAAAGATAAAGAGGGGTTATTTTTTAACTGAATGGTATAGGTATCCCTGGTATAGGTATCAACAATTGATTTATTTGTGTCATATTCTAACATTATTTGGGTATAATTTACAAAACTTGCCCATTCAGATGAAATCTGTGCAAGTTGTGAAAATGGTGGAACGCCATCTAAAATATATGTAAGGTTAAATATTTTTGCTTCGCTTCCTACTTTGTAATCCATATCAATATAACGACCAAAAAATTTGCCACCTATTTTCCTATAATTTGAATAAAATTTTAATTCGCCTATATGAATATCACCTGCAATATAGTTTAAAGTTCTATCGTCTGTGTCTTTGATTTCTTCTGCAATATAACTTATACTTTCTTCATTTTCCAGTAAATAAACCGGTTTTTCATTATCATACGCAGAAATAAGGTATTCTCCATTAATTGCAAGTGTTAGTATATCTCCAAAGGGTATGTTTACTCCTGCATCACCACCATAAATATGTGCTGATTGTTCAACACCGCCATTGAATATATCAGGATTAAAATCATATCCACGTTTTTCATTATAATAAAGTCCTCCTATATAATTACCCTGATAAAAATAATCCTTTGCCCTTATACCCCAGATATAAGATGTCCCTAATTGCCATTGTTCTCTATTCCAGAGCGTAAGTGCAACGCCCTGATAAGAAAGATTAATTGGAATTAAGGTTCCTTCTAATTTGCAACCCATATTATTTGGTCCTAAAGAATTTGGAGAAATTACAGAAAAAACATCGTTAAAAACATTTATAGTTTCACCACCAAAAATAGTTAATTCCTGTCCCAATCCACGCAAAATTAAATTTATAGAACCTAATTCAAGAGTAGAATTAGAATCATAAAAATAAATTCCCCTTAATGTTATTTTTCCTGTAAAATAATCATCAGGCGTTATTTCAATATTTATATCCTGTTGAGAATAACCATCTGCAACAACCGGCGCTGTTAATTCTTCACCCCATCTTATATTATCTATATAAACAGTTCCTTCATAAGTTTTTGTAAAAATTAGATAAATTGATTTAATTTTATCTCTGTTTTTTAATTCAGTAATATTTCTGAAACCTGTTAGTTCATTTTTCCAATTTTTGCCTGCAAGATCTATTTTTATATTTCTATTCCAACCAGGATATATAATTATTTCTTTTGTTTCATTCCATAAATCAGTATTATCAACAAACGCAACAGTCATTTTAATGGTAGATCCAGAGTTATATACATCAAAAGTAAATTATCTATATGTGTTAGTATTTATTAAAGATGGATTTGAATAATAGCAACCTATTTTTACATTTTTATCTTTATATACGATCTGCAAAGAATTTCCGCCTTCTGTTGCATAATTTTTTGAGATATTTATCTGAGCTGCTCCCCATCCGGCAATATCTGCTGCTTTCCATTTACCTAATCCTTTTTCAAAAGTTCCTTCACCGCTACCAAAATCCCATATGGTATATTGAATAGGTTCAAAAACAAATTTTGTATTATTTTTAAAAGTAGGTCCAATATATTTGCCTGCTTCACCAATAAAATTTCTACGTGCTAATTTTATACCTGTCATATAAATTTCTCCTTCTGCAATCCTATCAGAAAAAACGCTTATTATTATTTCTCTTATATCATCTCTATTGAAAAGGTTATCAGTAAAATTCCAATTTGATGCTGACGATTTAAAAGATGGACTTATAAAATCAAAAAATATATCTTTATTCCATCCTGGTGCAACAGGTATCTGTTTTGATTCATACCATATTTCATCATCACCAATTTTAAATGCAAGAGTTATTTTAACACCATAATTTAATGGATTAAATATATCAAATTTAATACCCACGGCATTACTGAAATCTATTTGCCCAGAATATTTATACATTGCTTTTTCATAAGGGCTTAATGTATTAAATTTTAATTGCATTCCATGATTTTTTTCATTGCCAAAATTACTTGCAGGTAGTACCGAAAGTGCTCCTGAACCACTTGAATCAGGTAACCAATTTACACCTTTTTCAAAACTATTCCATGGATAATATACAACTTCTCCAACATCATATTGCAATATACTAGTAAGTTCCCCTTTATCTGTAGTAGAAATCCTGACATTATCAATTAAAACATAACCTTTCCCCATTTCTGCAGGAAAGATTACAAAGCAAATACGTTTTGTTTTGTCAATATCTTCTGGCATTGTTACATAATTCCATTTTGTTTTTTCATTCTTCCAATTTTTCTTTTTTAAACTGAATGTAATATCTTTATTCCATCCCTTTTTTATTTTTTTAATAGGAGATTCCTGCCATATCCATTTATCACCTGTTGATAAAGCCATACACATATTTGTTGAGAAATCAAACGGGCAATATATATCAGCTTTTATTTCATAAGCATTTGATAGGTCTACTGAACTTTCTATATAAAATGTTGCATTCTGACCAGGCATTTTTAAATCAAAATTTGCCTTCATTGAATTTATACCTTCACTTGCATTACTTAAATTTTTTTCAACATCAGTTGCACATGACCAATCCGAAGCTGCGAACCATCTTATTTTTCCCTTTTCAAAACTATCAATTAAAACTGTTTCTATTTTTTCTGGGACCTGTGCAGGTAGTAATTTTTCTATATTTGTCCCTTTTATCATTATATTATCTAAATAGATATATCCATCTGCTTTTTGATCATGCTCAAATAAAATTCCGAATCTCCTAACATTATCAATATTTTTAATTCTTGATTTATAATTACCATCTGAACCATATATGGGTGCTGATAAATCAAAACTAATATTTTTATTCCATCCTGGTTTAATTTTTTTTCTTATACTTTCGTGATATAACCAATTTTCACCTGTTTTAATCATCAAACATACATTCATATTTGTAAGAGATGAGTTATAGATATCAAATTTAACTTCTTTAACTGAACTTAAATCGCCAATATCAAACAGTTGAATGACCCCCTGATGATTTTTCCTTGTCGTATTTAATTTTATTTCCAAGGATTTTTTCCCTTCACTTATAAAATCAGTTGAAATTTTTGATTCTGATAATGAGTTATTTGACCAGTCTTCAACAGTCCATTCATTTTCATCTTCAAAATTATGCCATACATAAAATTTATCAGGATGAATAATTATTTCTTTACCAAAATTTAAATTTATTAATACAATTAAGGAAATAATTAAAAATATAATTTTTTTACTCATCACTTCCTCCTTAAAAGTTTTTTATAATTATATCCGAAAACGCTTTTGATGTCAAGTTAATTTATAAGTAAATTTTGCATATTTTATAAAAAAAGATATAGAAAAACTATATAAAAATTTATTAATAAATTTTTTTACTTGTAAAACTATTACTTATTTTAATTTATCAATATTTAGTATGTATTTCTTTTCCTTTCAGGGAGTTTGCTTTAGGATTTAATAAATTTTGCCTGGTATAAATTAAAAATAAAAATATATTCAGAAGTAATTGCATTTCAAATAATCATTATTACTAAAAATTATGATAATAATACTATATGTCAAACCATACAAACTGATATTTAAAATTATTTCAAATGTTAATACGATAGAAATCATAAATGTGTAATTACATATAATCAATATACAAGATATTATGATGGTAATAATTATTTTCATTGATGAGTAATTATATAAAATTATAATAAAGAGAGGACATTTTAAGTCCTCTCTTTATTATGTTATAGTTTATATAAAACTTATTTCTGACGTTTTATTGCGTTCTTCTGTATTTTTTCTCCTCGGTTTTGTATTTTTTCTCCACGATTCTGCATCTTTTCACCTATTTTTTCAAGCATCCTGCCTTTATGTTCAATTTTTTCCGCAGCTTTTTCATGGCCTGCTTCTTCAAGTCTGTCTGCTTTTTTCTGCAAAATTTCACCTTTTTTCTCAAGTTTTTCGCCTTTTTTTTCTATAACTTCACCTTTTTTCTCTATTGCTTTACCTATCTTTTCTGCTGCATAAGGATGTTTGTCAATAAACTCTTTTTTCTGTTCAGGAGTCATTTTTCTCCATTTTTCATTAGAAGCATGAATCATTTTTGCTTTTTCAGGATGTTTTGCTGCCCATTTTGCATATTTGGGGTGCTTGTAAATAAACCTTGCGGCATAAGGATGCTCCGCTATCGTTTCAGCAAGTTTCGGATGATTTTCAAGCCATTCTCCAACTTTTGGGTGCTTTGCTATCCATGATGCTTCTTCTGCTGACAACTTTTTACCACTATCAACATTTTTGAGAAGATCATCTTCGTTAAATTGTTGTTCGGGTTCTGTAGAAATTTCGGATATATCAGATGTTGCAGGTTCTGAGGTAGTTACATCCGATCCTGCTGTCGTTTCTGATTCTGCCTGAACCCATACGATTGTTGAACTGAATAAAACTAATAACATCAAAATTACTCTAAACATTTTTCATTTCCTCCATTTTTTATTTTTTAACTTTTCATCCTCATTTTTTTTCACGTCATTTCTTTCACCTCCTCTCTTAAAATTTTTATTAAATCAAAATCCTATATTTATTTAACTGAAAAATAGAAATCCTAACCATATTGTCCGCTTTTTTATAAATAAATTTATCTTATCTTTCATAAGAACAAATTTAAAATTATCTTTATGCATAAAGCCCCTTTTTTAAGGGGCTTTACGCCAAGGTGGGTGAGGGAGTTTA
>DYJU01000085.1 GCA_020722985.1 Candidatus Methylomirabilis sp. | reverse complement strand
GTTAAATCCTGGAAAATATAAATCTTTGAAAAATGTAAATTTCAATTCATTATTTTGATAATATCCTTTGTGTACAGCTACACCTACCATTCCTTTTTCAAATAAGTCAGGAATATTGTCGCAGTTATAATCTCTTAATAAAATATAATAATTTATTGGTGGAAAATTTTTTTCATAAACAGGATTATAGGTATATTTAATGTCACCAGCTGTCCCTGTATTAATAAATGTTCTAATAATATTATTATTATAATCAAATAAAATCACATCTTTTTTTCCATCGTTGTTGATATCTGCATGATTGAGCTGTGTTGCGTTTATGCCTCCACACCATGGTGATAACAGGCTGTTGCCATATTGATTTACTACTGCATCTTGAAATGGTTCATACACAAAACCTTGAAACTGTGCTATGCTATTATTTGCAATAAATAAAATAATAATTAAGAAAAAAGATTTCATGCATTTCATTTTATTGAAAAATTTTCATTTATATAAAGTTAATAAACTTATGATTTATAAACGAATTTATATTTTTAATAGAATTAAAGGTTATTATTAAAATAATCTGTAATTTTTTGCATTAAATGAATTCTGTCTTTGCCTCTTACATTATGAGCATGACTGGGATAAACATAATAATCAAGTTGTACTCCCTGATCTACCGATTTTTTTAACATTTTTAAACTATGTTGCCACACTACTACATCATCATCGGTACCATGTATCATTAATAATTTTCCTTTTAGGTTTTTTATTTTATCAAACAAAGCAGTTTTTTCATAACCCTCTTTATTTTGTTCTGGTGTATCCATATAACGCTCTGTGTACATAACTTCATACATGTTCCAATCTAACACAGGACCTCCTGCAACTCCGCATTTAAATACATTAGGATGATGAAGCATTAATGAAGTAGTCATAAAGCCACCATAACTCCAACCATGCAATCCTAAACGGTTTGAATCAATATAAGCAAGTGATTTTAAATAGGAAATTCCTTTCAGTTGATCTTGCATTTCAATTTCTCCCAGTTTTTTAAATGTTGCATTTTCAAATTTTAAACCACGATTACTACTTCCTCTTCCATCCATTACAAAAACGATATAGCCATTTTGAGTTAAATAATCGTACCATAAATTACCACTTGGTGGAAATGTTTCTTTTACTAATTGTAAGTGAGGACCAATATATAAATATACAATTACCGGATATTTTTTATTAGTATCAAAATTATAAGGAAGCATTATTTTTGAATACAAAGTGGTTTTATCATCAGTCAATAATGTTATAGGAATTACTTTTGATGTATTATAATTCTGTATAGGGTTTGAAGCAGTAAGTATTCTTTTTTCTACTAAAGTATTTAATGATAATATTTCTATATTACGTGGTATTTTTTCATTATTATATATATCAATTATATAATTACAATTTGTACTTGCAGTTGCATTATGAGTAGCTGGTGTTTTAGTAATTTTTCTGACAATTGCACTTTCAATATGTACTGCATAAATATTTTTTTGTAAAGGACTTTCTTTTGTGGCTGAAAAAATAATTTCATTACTTATATTATTAAATCCAATAATTTCATTTACAATCCATTCGCCTTTTGTAAGTTGTTGAATTAATGCACCGTTTTTTGTATATAGATACATATGCATGTAACCATCACGCTGACTCATCCATATGAATTTTTGATCATCATTATTCATAAAATAAAGCTGATGTTGTGGTTCTACATATTTGTCGCTTTTTTCTGTAAAAAGGGTTTTCAAAAATTCACCTGTAGATGCATCATATTGATTGAGTTGTAAAAAATTTTGGTCACGATTAAGTAAACCAATGTATATAGTTTTGTTATCTGGGCTCCATGTAACAGACGTCAGATACTGATCTTTGGGCTCACCAGTTTTTATATAAATTGTTTTTGCTGTAGCAATATGATAAATTCCCAATGTAACATGATGCGAATTTTTACCAGCAAAGGGATATTTAATTTGATTCACTTTTGCTGGGGTTTCATTCCAATTTATAATAGGATAATCTTGTACCATGCTTTGATCCATTTTGTAAAAAGCTATAGCATCATTAAATGGAGACCAAAAAAGTCCTTCATGTATTCCAAATTCATCACGATGTACCGATGTGCCATACATCAAATTTTCAGTGCCATCTGTAGTAATTTGTACAGCATTTGCTTTAGCAGTTTTTAAAAATAAATTATTTTTTTGCCTGTAAACAAAATCCATTTGTTTGTTAGATTTTGTAATGTTTTCGACATCTTTAGGCAATTCATTGATAACAGAAAATTCAGTATTGTCTTTTGAGGTCACAATAAATTGAATGTATTTATTATCTATTACACAATAAAATGTATTATGTGTAACCCATTGTATAACCGGAAATTTTTCTTGTTTTTTAAAATTGTTTTTTTCTAATAAGCTGTTCATTTTTTCAAGTGTAATCAATGGCTCATTTACAAATGTGGTTGGATTTACAGTCATGATTACATTTTCGGTATCGTTACTTTGAATGAAAGCATAAATTTCTGAGCTGCCTGTCCATTTGAGCTGCTGCATATTTTTAACAGCTAAAGTGCTGCTGAGCCCTGATACAGCTTCCTGCATAGTAAAATTTTTCTTTTGTGCCAATAATATATTTTGACACAGTAAAAACAAAATGAGTATTTTTTTCATAAGTGCAATTTATTTATTTTATGATTCAAATGTCATTAGTTGTTCAAAAATTTTTTCATATTCAGTTTGTAATTCTTTTACTTCCAAACTTATTTTATTATAATCAAATTCTGCTTTTGAAAATTTATTTTTATCTGAATATATATCGGGGTCAGACAAAAGTGATTCTAATTTGTCTTTATCAAAATTCATTTTTTCTAAATCCTTTTCTAATTTATTGAATTGATTTCTCAATTTTTTTTCCTCTTTAGATTTTTCATTTTGAAGCGATTTTGTTTCTACTTCCTTAGTAACTTTTTGAGTTGCAACTGTAACAATTTTTTCTTTATTTTCTACATTATTATTGACTTTTAATTCAGCAGCTTTTCGTTTTTTATTTTCTTCCCATTCAAGGTAATTCCCATCAAAAGCCGTTATTTGTCCATCAATAATTTCCCATATTTTATTAGCTGTATTTTGTATAAAATATCTATCATGCGAAACCAGAACATAGGTACCATCATATTGATTTAACGCTTCAATTAACATTGTTACTGAACTGATATCCAAGTGATTAGTTGGCTCATCAAGCAATAAATAATTTGCTTTACTAATTATAGTTTTAGCTAATGCAACTCTTGCTTTTTCACCTCCTGATAATACCTTAATTTTTTTAAATATATCATCACCTTTAAACAAAAAACAACCCATTAGTTCTCTTAATTCTTGTTCTGTTTTTCCACTTCCTGTATTCTTTAATTCTTGTAAAATTGTATCCTCAGCTTGCAATGCTTCCAGCTGATGTTGTGCATAAAAAGAAAGTTGAATATTATGTCCAGGAGCTATTTCGCCATTTGCTTTTTCTACTCCTGCAATCAATCTTAACAAAGTAGATTTCCCTTTGCCATTAGCTCCAATTAATGCAATTTTATCACCTCGCATTATTTCTGCATTGGCATCTTTTAGCAATTGAATTTCGCCATAATGTTTTGATATTTTATGTAATGTTGTCATTACTTTACCTGGTTGGATGCCAGATTGAAATCTGAAATTTATTTTTGAAGTTTCATTTGTAGGTGCTTCAATCTTATCTAATCGGTCTAATTTTTTTACCAAGCTTTGAGCTTGTTTTGCTTTAGATGCCTTTGCTTTAAATCTTTCTATAAATCGCTCCTGTTGTGCTATAAAGTCTTGTTGGTTTTCGTATTCTCTTAATTGAAAATCACTGCGTATGTCTTTTTCTTTTTCATAAAAAGAATAATTTCCTGTGTAATGATTTAATGTCTGTTGCGAAATTTCTACAATTTTTGTTACCATCCTATCTAAAAAATATCTATCGTGCGATACAATGATAACAGTACCTGTATAAGATTGTAAATATTTTTCAATCCATTCTATAGAAGGTAAATCAAGGTGATTGGTTGGTTCATCTAATAACAAAATATCAGGATGCTTCAAAATCATTTGACCCAACAAAACACGCATTCGCCATCCGCCCGAAAATTCTTTAAAACCTCTTTGCAAATCGCTTGTTTTAAAACCAAGTCCCTCAAGCACTTCAGCTGATTTGTATTCCATTTCATAACCTCCTGCTATATCAAATTCATGATATAGTTCAGCTAAGTGTGTTAATTCTTTTTCATCAGAGTGTTGATGTAATTCTAATTCAAGTTCTTTAATTTCTGCATCCAATAAAAGTGCTTTTTCGTATGCACCCATAGCCACTTTTAAAATACTTTCATTGATATCCTGACTTTGTAAATCTTGATGAAAGTATCCAATAGAAAGCGTTTTGCTTCTGTTGACTTGACCCGATGACACACTAATATCACCCGTTAATATTTTTAGTAAAGTAGATTTACCGGTACCGTTTGCACCTATCAAACCAATTCTTTCATTTACATAAATATGCCATGTAGCATTTTGCAATAAAACCCTGGCACCAAATTCAAAACTTATATTATTTAAAGATAACAGCATAGAATAAAAATGTAAAAATGTGCGTTTTAAATCATGAAATGCTTTTTTTTTAATTAATTTCGTTTTTTTAACATGAAAAAAAATTTTTTTACCCTATTATTTTCTTTGTCACTTTTGTCTTGTAACAAAACATTACCCATCATAACACCAGAAAGTGATGCCTACAAAGTGTTTCCCACTCAAATGAAACAAAAAGTTTTAATTGAAAATTTTGTAAGCGAATTTTTAGAAAAAAGTGTAACAAATAGTTTTTTTGTAAATACACTTGAAGAAAAATATGGAAATTCTTTAATTTTTTGTAATGTACATAAACAAGATTGGCTTGAAACTCCCTTTACAAGTGATTTAATCACACTTTTAGGTGGGTTTATATATTACCCTCGTGCTGCTATTAATCGTTTAAATGGAAATAATACACAAGGTGAAGATGGTAAAACAATGTTAGATCCAATAAATTGGGAAAGTACCATAGAAAGAGCATTACAAGAAGAACCAACTATATCATTGGCAGTAAAAACTGCCATTGATAAAGATTTAAAAGGATCTGTGGAATTATACATAGCCCATAAAGAAGCCATTTTACAAGACACTCGTATTGGTCTTTATATGGTAGAAGATAATATTCAGTCTTTGTTTCAACAGGGGGCTAATGACAACTTTTTACATCAGCATGTAATGAAAAATGCTTTATTACCTGTTCAAGGGGAACCTATACAACTTACTAATGAAGTACCACAGGGCGAAATTTTGATAAAGCAATTTAGTGATATTGAATTAAAATTATATCATTTGAATAATGCGCATTTGGTGGCTTTTATTTTTAATTATGATGCGGATTATAAAAAAATAAAAGTTTTAAATGCTATCAAAGTAAAGTTTGGAGCCAATAAATTTTGGAATGAATAAAGAGTTTTTTTTTGGTTGCTAAAATACCTACCCATAAAAATACAGCATGAAAATCTTTCAAAAATTATTTTTATTTATTATTATTCAACTACTTATTTCATTACCAACATAAGGTATTGACAAAATTAAGCACCATTTAATTTCTGCTGGAATAGGGTTGGTTTCTGCTCAAAAAGTTGCTTACCATTTGTTTTCGGCAAATTTTGATTATTTTAAAATGAAATCAACTTCGCTGTATCATATGAAATATGCTTATCAGTTTAAAGTGAGAACAAATATTTATTTCGGGATAGGAATAAATTATGCACTTTTTGCCTACAATAATATTTATGTACACAGAAATAAATTTTCTAATCCAAATTTATCTAATGATACTGTTAGATTAAAATTTCAATCCTCTTCTATTTTACTAAGAGGAAATGCAAATTTTGAAATTGAAAAAAATCTTATTTTATATATAGGTTTAGGTATTGGAAAGAGAACTCAAAACGTCAGTAATGCAAGTGTAAGTTATATTGATTCATTAGGAAAATATATTGTTGAAGTTGGCAAATCAATTGATAACCCTATGCCTATAGGTTTTGAAACAACTCTTGGATGTAATTATTATTTTTTTAAAAATTTAGGTGCATATTGGGAAGTTGGACTAGCAAAAAGTATGATACAAATGGGAATTATATTCAGGTTTTAGAAATAATAATTTACTAATGGTTGGTGACCCACCAACCACTTTAATTTCGATTGGTAGGATACTAACCGATAGAAAATTTCGTTTGGTGGGACACCAACCGATAGATAATAGAAAATAAAGGGGTAAAGCCAAAAGATATTTATTTAGCAGAAAGTATTATTGAAGAAAATAAAGAATTAATTATAAAACATTGGAAAGAGTTTTTTACTAAATAAGATAATTATATGAAAGCAAAAAAAATTTGGTTTGAGGAGGAATATATACTCATTGAAACTACAACTGGCAAAACTGGTAAAATGCTATTAAGTTGGTTTCCTCGTTTACAAAAGGCATCATTTCAAAGTCAAATGGCATTTGAACTATGGGCTGACGGAAGTTGGATACATTGGGAACAAATAGGTGAAGATTTATCAGTGGATGGATTTTTTACATATAATAAAGATATGGGAATTTAATTATTCAATTTCATTTACTATTGGTTGGTGTCCAACCAACCAAAGTAGTTTTAATTTCGTTTGGTGGGACAATAACTGATTGATAAACGAAAACAAAAACTATTTTTTGCCATTTTTTTATTTCTTAAACTTATTTTTTGGATTTCTCTTGTGATGATAGATTGAAAAAATAATGACTATTTTTTTATTTTCTTCAATAGTGTAAATAATTGTAAATGGATATTTCGGCGTTTTTAATTCGTAAAATTTTTTGTGCTTATTTAAATTACTATAAGGATTTTTACAAATGGATTTAATTGTAGTTTGTACTATTTCTATAAATTTTTTTGTAGCTTGCTCGCTTCTTTGTTTGTACCAATAAACAGATTGCTCATATTCTTTTTGTGCTTCGGGCTCTATTATATATTCATACATAGTTGTCTAAATCACTTTTTCTTTCAGTATTGTTTGTATCCGCTTTTGGCTTTCAGTAGCAGTAATCATTTTTGTTTTACTTGATTCATAATTTTTATAACGCTTGTCTAATACCGTTTTAAATTCTTCAGTATAAATATTTTCTTCCTCTATTTCATCTTCAAAAATCGTGTACATCGCTTTTATTTTTTTAGCTTCTAATGTGTCTATATAACGATGCAATTTCTCTTTTATGGTTATCGTTTGCATAGCAGTATTTTTTTTTCAAAGTTAATAAAATTTAACATTATACCATCTTGATTTATAAAATTACCCACCTGTTCCGTTTTTACGGGAATGTGTTGTCATACCGAATAAGTCGCCACTAAATAAATCATAGATGGTGTGATACCGTAGTAAAATATTTTTTAATTAATCTTCAATTCATTTTTTCTACTTTATTTTTGCGAAAAAAAAAATTAGTATACCAATTCATGAAAACCTACTTTATATTTTTATTTCTTATCATCAATACCCTTTCTCTTCAAGCACAAAATCAAAAATATACTATCAGTGGTTATGTGAGAGATCAGAGCAGTGGTGAAAACTTACCAGCTGCTAATATTGGAATAGTGGAACTTTCAAGAGGTATGAATACCAATGCTTATGGTTTTTTTTCATTATCTGTAACACCCGGAAAATATACACTTAGAGTAAGCTATATTGGTTTTGAGACTCAAAATATTTCTATTGATGTTTCAAAAAACGAAGTGATAACTGTTGAATTATTTCCAAAAAATATTGTTCAAAAAGAAATTGTAATTAAAGACATCAGAAAAGATGAACATGTAAAAAATACGGAAATGGGCATACATCAACTAAGTATGGAAAATGTAAAAAAATTGCCAGTTATTATGGGTGAAGTAGATATTATGAAATCGTTACAACTATTACCTGGTGTGAATTCAGCAGGTGAAGGCCAAAGTGGTTTTTATGTAAGAGGCGGTG
>DYJU01000084.1 GCA_020722985.1 Candidatus Methylomirabilis sp. | reverse complement strand
ACAGAATAGGAAATAAGGGCGTATGAGGCTGACGAAGCAATCTCGCAGTTGAAAAACGGAAGAAAACAAGTAGAGAAGGCAATCGGTAATAAAAGCAAGATTGCTTTGTCAGGCGTAAGTTTACGGGATTACAGGAGGCAGAAGTTATCATTCGCCTGACTTCGCAATGACAAAATGAAAAAATTTATTTATTAACCAATTTTGTTCTACCAACGGCTAAACTATTACAAAGGATTTATATTATAATAATTAAGGAGAAAGCAATGGTTATAAAGCAACAAAAAGGTTTTACTTTCATAGAAGTTGTTGCCTCTTCTATTATTGTTGCTTTTATAATATTATCCCTTGTTATTTTGCTTTCTTATGTATATAAAGGTATTATGTCTTCAAAATTCAAATCAAATTCTATTCATTTAGCAGAAGAACACATAGAACTTTTAAAAAATTATACTTATAGCAGTTTAAATATAACACCTGATGAATGCCTGCCAGAGCCACTTTCAAATCTTAATAATGAAAGCAACCCATGGGCACCGGAATATGTTACTTATGCAGGTAAAGTTATGACTGTTTATAAAATTATCCAGTATGCAAGAGAAGATACATCCGGAAATTTAATTCCTATAACTTTATCAGAGTATAATACGCGACAGATTGAAATGCCTTTAAAAATGGTAAAAGTAATTGTTACATATCCATCTATTTACAGTCCTGGCGAACTTGTCAGAACAGAAATGATAAGTTATGTGGGGGATAAAGGAATAGCAATGAGTGGGATAAAAATAAATGGCAGGGTTCAATATAAAGAAACAGGCGGTTCATCAAACCCACCTGGTCAGGGCGCATCAACTCTCGTTTATATATTAGGTCATCCGGAATATACTGTTTATGCTAATAATACACAAACAGACCCGCATGAACGTGGATATTTTACAATTTATAATGTTGTTCCAGGAATTTATTATCTTTTTGCATCTGGTGATGGTGTTACAACCGCTGCATATTCTGGTAATCCACTTATAATAACTGAGTCAACACCTGATATATCCGGAATTGAAATTACATGCCCAAAAATAAACTCTGCTGAAATCTCAGGAACTGTATATGGTGCTGATGGACAACCAATTAATGTAAATGATTATAGTGTTGACGGTAGAGTTATATGGGCAAATGATGGACTTTCCTGGACAACAACTGCAAATACCCTCGGCAAATATAAAATTACAAATATCAACCCTGATGGTGGACAAACTCCTGGATACGTTACAGTAACTGCTGTTTTTACTGATTTATCAGGTTATACTTATATGACATCAAGCGTTCAGGCAGTTGCACCAGGTGGATCTTATACATTAAACCTTTACTTACAGCCATTAGCAGGAGGCACTGGCGCCTTAAATGTAGAAGTATATGATGCAGATGACAGGATAACTATGATTTCAAGCGCAACAGTTATGTTAGCAGATGTTGGCGGAACAACAACTTATGTAACAACAAGCGGTTCAGGAATTTATACTTTCTCGCCTGTTAACAATGGAAATTATCTTTTATCAGCATCAAAGATTAATTATAAATTTGAAGGAAACCCAAAACAGGTTGCCATTACATCATCTTTTAATCCCAACCAGAAACTTTATTTAATAAAAATAGGTAGCATAAGTGGAACAATAACCGATGAATTAACAGGCAATCCAGTTCCTTCTATCCATGTAAAAGTTATAGATAACTATGGTTCAGGCAAAATATTAGGCGAATCTATGTCAAATACTTTTAATGGCTATTATTTAATAGAAGGCATACCTACTGGTTCTGATAATCTCGTAAAAATAGAACTTTCTGGAACTGATTATACATGGGTTACACCTGAAAAAGGATATTATAACAGTGTTCAGGTAAGTCAGGGAGTTACAACACCTAATAAAAACTTTGTTATAAAAATGCAGAATAAACCAATAAGCGGCTCAATCAGTATTCCATCTAATTATCCTGTTAAACCTGATGAAGGTGTTTTAATTGTTGCGCAACCAGCATCTGTTACGGTTTTACCACATACTTACACCCTCGGTTCAAACCCTTATGCTGCACAAAACAATTATTTCAGAGACAAATATCCTTATTATTCAGCAATCAGCAAAGGTGATAATACTTTTTCTGTTTCTGTTCCAATGGGAACCAATTATAATTTATATGCATATTTTAATTATGTATCTTTCCCGGCAAAGACACTTGTAAAGTTATATAGTTCTATATTAAATGTATCTCCCAATTCTACGAATAATAATTTTTCAACCTGGAATAGTTATTAAAAAGGTGAATTAAAATGCGTAAATTACAACTTTTAAAAAAGAAAATAGGCTGGACATTGATTGAACTTATGATGACTTCTGCACTTTTAGGCATGTTAGGTTATGGAACATTAATAATGTTCAGGGATGGAATAAAATTATGGCATAACAGTTCAGCACGTCTTGCACTTTATTCTGAGGCACGGCTTACCATGCTTTTACTTACCAAATTTGTCCATAACTGCCAGGGCAGCACAATAAGAATTTCAAGATATAATAATAACCAGCCAGCACAAAGTTTTATATCAGGAATCTTAATAGAACCACTTTATGTTAAAACAACAACTGGTTATTGTTGCGGCAGCGGTTCTGATGTAATAACTGTTGGAAGTGCCAATAACCCAAATAAAAACCATACCCGCATCTATCAAGAAGGAAATAAATTAATCATTGCTTACCCTTACTTGGAACCCGGAACTGATATCAAGGATAAAGATGAAGTTGATGCACATACCTATTATAAATACATAACTGTTTCTACAAACCTTGAATCTCTTATTATTACTTATGATGACTCCCGTAGCGATAAAATAATTTTAATATCTGCAAGATTTGTAAAGCCAGGTTTTCAGGACCAATTACAACGCATTAATTTAAAACAAGCAGCTGCTGTGAAAAGAATGCATTCATCGGGTTATTACGCAAATTAAATAAATAAAAGAGGTTTTTATGAAAAAGAAAAAAATTAAATTAAAAAAACAAAGAGCTCAGACATATCCTGTTGTTCTTATTATAGCAGTTATACTCTCAATATTTGCATCTACTTTACTTTTTCTTTTCAGACAGGAATCAAAGATGATGATAAAATCAATGAACATATTAAAAAAGCAGGAACTTGCCACAATTGCTTTAGAACATGCTCTTGCAAAACTGCAATATGGTTCTAATTGGTTCTATGTCCCTATTGCCGGCTTTAAATATGATAAAGAATATCGGGTTGAAAATGTTGGGTATTACTCTATTTATATTGTTGCCGGAAATTTATTTTATACAACTATAACCAATCCAGATACAAGGCAGGGACAATCCGAATACAGAACAATAGGAATAAAAGTAAAAATGACAAGAACTGCAGATGTGAGTCAATATTATGCTGTTGTTAAAAAAACCGGTTATGGGGGTCCTCTGATAGCAAAAGGTAAAATTGACCTGCCCTGCACTGATAGTGTAGTAGATGATAATGGATATTCAATGTATTCTATTTACTGGGGTGATATTTATTCTGGCAATCCAAATGATGGTTATTGCAAAATCCCTATAATAAATGACGCACAAAAAAGCGGTGTATCACCTGACCCCTGGATGCCGCATGTATATGCGAAGGGTAATATTTATACAGCAACAGGCGCAACTTCAGGATGTGGCGGAGTAACATATTCTTTTGGATATACTTATGATGACATGACTCCTTCTGCACATTGTCATCCTTATTCTGAGTTTGCAAAAGCACCTGACCTTGCAATGGAAGCATTTAAAAAACTTGCTTATGAAAATAATGCGTATTATGGTCCTGTAACAATTGGTGGTCAGGCAGGTAATTTAAATCCCTATTTTATAAATGATGGGCTTCATGATTTAGCTGATTTATATGCAAATTCCTGCAGCGTTATTTCAACAGTTGTAAAAAAATTAAGTTCTACTGCTGATGTTCTCTTCATAGATACAACTGATGCCCTGCCACTTACAAAAACTGGAACCAATACCTGGAATACATATACAGGCAAATTATTAGTTACTGAATCTGCAAATACATTAAAACTTTACATAGATGCAAATGAACAATTTGGCACAATGGGTTATCTTTTTGTGATGGGTCCATTAAGAATTATGGGATATACACCCAATGCCGGGCTTGCCCAGGCAGCACTGGCTGCCCCTGCTGGCGAATTCAGGTTTGATTCTAATGATACATCTGTAAATGATGCTGAAATTAATAATATTACACCGCCTGATAATTATTATTATCCACAGGCAAGTGATGGTAGGCATTATTCCAAAACTGGTGGTAATCCTACAAATTGGAAATTAACAAGGGTAAAACATGCTGGTTTTTTATATACAGCAGGCGAATTAAAAATAGGCGGGCAAAGAAGACCAAGAAATACATATAGATGTGTTATTGCCAACAATCAGGGAACAACCGAAACCTTGGCAAGCGATGTCTGTATGTATGGAACAATTTATATAGATGAATATGGCACTTTAACTATTGACACGTCAAATGATCCCGATGCACGGCTTTATGTTTATTATAATTCGAGTGTGAATATTTTTGGAAATCTGGGTGATAAGGTTTCTGTTATGTCCTTTGGAGAATTTACATTTTTAATTCCGACGCCTGTTCCACAATATCCGACCTTTTAAAAATAAAATATAGATGGTATTTAATAAATTTTTTTCTTTTTTTAAATCAATCTTATTTTTTTGCATTATACTTTCTGTAATTTTTTTTGAAAAAAATTATTATGATTCCTATCAACTTGCAAAATCAGCCGGTTTTTTGTTTTTTTTGTTTTTATTTTTTATAATATTGATTTTTACTAATAAAAAATTAAATATTACTCCCGTTTTAATATTTTATTTGTTATATATTATTTACATCCT
This sequence comes from Candidatus Methylomirabilis sp., assembly GCA_020722985.1. Taxonomy (GTDB): domain Bacteria; phylum Oederibacteriota; class PGYV01; order PGYV01; family DYJU01; genus DYJU01. The sequence continues at coordinate 3,173 of DYJU01000084.1, read as the reverse complement.
TTTTCGTATTTTAAATTCTAATTTTTATATGCCTTCTTATTTTACTGCTGTTTTACTTGCACCATTTACTTTCTTAATTCCATTATTTTTAAAAATAAATTTAAAAAAATTCCTTATTTTTATAAATATTTTAGTTTTTATTTCCTGCCTATATGGTATTTTACAATTTTTTTCTGAAAAAATAAGACCTTATTCATTTTTTGGCAATCCTATTTTTTTTGCAGAATTTCTCATTATTCTTTTGCCTTTTATTTTCATCTCTTTTTATTTTTTCAAAAAAAATTCATTGTTCTTTTCATTTAATATTTTATTTATTTTTATAAATTTAATTTTAAGTTCATCTCGTGGTCCTTTGATTTCTCTTTTTGTTTCATCTATGATTTTATTTTTTATTCTTCATAAAAATAATTTTATAAAATCTGGTCAGGCATTTTTATTTCACTCTATTTTTATCTTTACTTTTTTATTTTTTATTTTTTTAATTCCACATTTTAATAATGCAATAAAATATAACATAGAAAGAACCACAGATCTTTTTTCAAAAAACAGTTCAGCGATCAAGACACGTATATTAACAGCAAAGGTTGCATTGGTTTCTGTAAAGAAAAATTTATTATATGGCAATTCCCCATATTCTTTCAGATTTTATTTTCCAGAATATCAGGCAGACATCTTAAAAGAAAAAAAAGGATTTGATTTTATTAACACATCTTATGTTCATAATGATTATCTGCAATTATTAAATGAAACTGGAATTGCAGGACTTTTATTGTTTTTATCTTTTATCTTTTCCCTATTTTTTTCTTATGACCGTGCATTTTCTTACATGGAAGAAAAAGATTTTATCTTTGCAACTGCCTGTATTACCTCTTTAATTGCTTTTTTAACAGAAGGTTTTTTTAATTTTCCGCTTTTTATTTTCCCTGCCGCTTTACTTTTTTATCTAATTGCCAGCATATTATATTCTATCACAGAAAAATTTTTATCATTTTATATTTTTAAATTAAAATCAATTTTTATTTTACTTTTTGCTATTTTGTCTATTATAACCATATCTTTTTTAAAACCCTTTGATTATATTTCAAATTTTTATTTAAATTATGGAATAAATCGGACTTTAAAATATTTACCTCAGGACAGAGATTATATCTCAAAAGCAATTAAATTAAATCCTCATAACTTTTTTAATTATTTTTTTATGGGGAATGCTTTTGCTTCCATCAGGGAATATGATGATGCCATCAATTATTATGAAAAATGTTTAAAGATTTATCCTTATTCCTCTGACATTCTTTTTGATATTGGTGTAATGTTTCACGCAATTCAAAATTATGAAAAAGCAGAAAAATATTTTAAAAGAGCAATTGATTTATATCCTGATTTTGCCAACGCCCATTTTCATTTAGGTAAAATTTATCAGTCAATGGGCAAACAGGACCTTGCTAATAAGGAATTTGAAATTGTCAATAGGTTATCCCCTTATATTTTTGAAGAAGAATTATCTAAATCAGTTGTTTTTTTTGGTGAAGCAAGTTTTGAAATGAAATATAATAGTAAATAAAAAGGATTTAAAGTATGAAAAATTTCATTAAAAAAATTATTTACAAATTTGAAAATTATAAATTAACTTTTAATAATTTTATTATCACTTTATTATCCATTGGTTTTATAAGAAGTTTCTTTGAAGGATTAATGGAAAGGAAAAGGGTAATAGGTCATATAACAACAGATAATTATTATGATTCTTTAAGGCACAATTTTAATTTCTGGTCTTTAGAATGGCTCGGGATGTTTGCATCTTTAGTTTTAATATTTTATATATTTACAAAAGAAAACATAATTAAAATTTCAAAAATTTTACTTATCTTTTATCCTGTTATTATATTACCTGTTATATTAGATTATTTTATTTATTTTCCCTCTGGTTCTGATATTACTTATTTTTATACATTGAAAGAGTTTAAAAATGCTTTAATTAATTTTTTTGTATTTAATATAGAGATACCAAAAGCATCTTTAGGTGTCAGGATAGAAGTTTTAATTGCAGTTATAATTTCATTTGTTTATATTTATTTTAAAAAAAACAATTTATTTATTGCTTTTTCTGGAGCCCTTATTATTTATTTTATTTCAATAGCCTCCATGGCTTTCCCGGTTTTTATACTTACCCCCGCTTTATTTTTTATTAGAAATGCAGATAATTTTGTTTTTAACTTTTTTTCTAATGCTTCTTTTCCTTTTGATTCAGAAAGTAAAGTTTCAATTTTTATTATTTTTTACCTGTTATTTATTTTATTTTTGTTATTTATAATTTATAGAAAAAATTTAGTAAAAAATTTTCTACTTTTAATCATTAAAAAACATATAATTTTTTTTAATATTTCTGTATTCTTATTCGGTTTATTTCTGGCAACAAAACAACAATTCTTAGAAACCCAAATAAATGTCTTTAATTCAAATTTTACTATTTTTTATATAATTGCAGGAATTCTTTTATGCTTTTTTTTATTCTTACTTTTTTTATTTTTATCACCTGAAAACAGCGATATAAAAAAAATATTTAAAAAAGATTTTTATACTTTTTCTTTGATTTTATTTTTAATTTCTATTTTTCTTTCTATTTCTATTTCTTATGCTTCATTTTTAACAATCACTTTTATTTTTGTATTATTTTATATTTTATTTAAAAATCCATTTATTCTTTATAGATTTTTCATTTTAAGGGTGTTGCTTTATTCTATTTTGTCCTGTGTATTTTTCTTAAATGGTTTTGCTTTTATTTATGGAATATATGCTCCGCAAAAAATTGCATTTAGTTTAATTGCAATTTTATTTTTATTGTTTTTCTCTATTTACTTTCTAATAAATAGTAATAATAAATTATTAGAAACCATTTCACTGTATCTAATCGGTATTTCTTATTTACTGGCAGGCATAATTATGATTGATAAGTTAATTTTATTTTTAATTGCAATAGTTTCTGGAATTTTAACTCTGTTATTTATTTTTATGAAAAAAAAGATGATAAATTACTATATTATGATTTTATTTTTATTTTCTTTTATTATTTTTATCTAATATCTCTTCAATATTTTATCATTATAATTTCAAAATTTATAGTGTCTTGCCATTTTAAAGTCATGCAAACTATACTCCTTTTTTTCGTTAACTGA